>DATKJY010000199.1:0-6530 GCA_035543175.1 Candidatus Acidiferrum sp. | reverse complement strand
CAGTCCTATATGTCGCCCAAGGTGGCCATGCGCGCCAACGGCGATTTCGTCATTATGAATCGTAATATCAGCGGTAGTGCGATTCTCAGTTTTTACTCCAGCGACGGACAGGCGCTTTTGACAAATCTTCAGATCTCCAATCGTGGTTCTCAGGGCGGCAGCGTCAGCGATTTTGACGTGTGCATGAATGATTCCGGCCATATCCTGGTTGCCTGGAGCACCGGCTGGGAAGGGGCGAACCAAAACCGTGGGCAATACCTCGATTTCTCAGGAGCGTTCCTCGGCTCGGAGTTCGATCTTTGCCCCACCTCGGAGACGAGCAAGGAGTCGAGGCCTCGCGTGCTTATCGACAACTCCGACCGCGTGACGGTACTGAGCTCAGGCAACTATGACGACCTGACCGGTGGATTTAAGACTTTGCGGCGACGGTTGATGGCCTTTGGTGCGGTTCCGACCGAAACAAGAGACACGCTGTTCATAGGCGAAGGTCAAATCGGCTACGGGACTTCATCTTCTTTGCGCCTTGCGGATGTGGCACTCGACTCTGACGGCACCCTTGCTGTCGCCTGCTACTTGAATTATAACAATAGTCATTTCGAGAGTGACGGCGCGCTGCACACAGTCGATGCCTGGTGCAAGGCCGTCCTCCGGACCTATGGCTCGGACGGCGTCCCGCTCGGCGACCCGACATCGATACCGCCGGATTCGACCGGGGATTTCCATTGGCCAAGGATCGCCATGAGCGTTGCGCCGGGCGGTTTCGAGGTTTCCGTGCAACCGGCTCTTGATACAACCCTCCTCATACAGAACTACTCAACAGCAGGCGTGGCAGAAGGCTCGCCCCGTGTGCTCTATCCCAGGCTCCACGATCAGCAGATGCAGATATTGGCTCAGGCGAGGTCCGCCAATGGAACGATCTACGTCTGGCAGAGCGCCGGTCTGGCCGATTCGCTCCATCTCTGGGGAGCCGACCCCGGCGATATCCGGACACAGCTGTACCTTGATGGCGCTTCTATGCCGCTGGCGGATCGCCGTGTCAACGACGACTACGGCACCAACCAGCTATCGCCAAGAGTCTTCACCAATTCGAGCGGCAATTCTCTGGCTGTCTGGCTGGATGACCGCGTGCCCCAGGGCATATACGTCCAACGCTATGATGCTCTCGGACGTCGAGTCGATGCCGCGATCAAGATCAATGACTCGGTTGGCATTGAGAACTGCGGTCTGAACGGATACGAATTGCCGATTACGGTCTCCCAGTTCGAAGTCGCCTCGAACGGCAATGATCGACTCGTTATAGCCTGGCGCTACAGTGGTTGGTGCCATGGCGGGGTGGCGTTCATACAGGCATTCGACGGCCCCAACTTCACGCGCTACGATCGCAATATGAGTGTCGAACCGCACTGGCAGGGCGGGGCAACTGATCTCGATGTCGCCGTGGCGGCGGACAAATCGGTGGTGGTCGCTTACCGGTACGACGTCAGCGGCTACCGCGATAATATGAATCTCTATGCGAGAAAGTACGATGCATTCATGTTGCTTGTCGGGGACCGGATCCAGATCAATGATCGATTTCTCATGGCGACTGATCCACTCGCATTAGCGCCCCACATCGCCGCAAGACCTGATGGCTCGTTTGGGGTAGCCTGGATGGAGCTTGACTCTAATACAGTGCCGGTGGCGCTCAAACCGCACTTCCGTATCTACAACACCAACCTTGAACCGGTAACGCCACCGATTATAATCGATGCCAACGGCCCTAATATTACTCCGGATGTAGCCGTGAACGCCAGGGGTCAATATGCTGTGGCCTGGACCAGCCGCGAGAACTACAGCGGAGCCGTGTACGCCGTCATCCTTGATTCCTTAGGAACGGTCTTGTCTCTTCCCGCTCAGGTAAGCGCCAACGGCGGCGCGCCTGCGCCTTGTGTCACCCAGCTTCCGAAAATCATCGATGGCCCTGACGACAATTTCCTGGCAGTGTTCTCCGACCGGCTATTGGGCCATTATTCGATATGGGCGCGGGCGTTTGCGCCGAACGGCGCGCTGGTCGGCAACGTGATTCGGATTGATAACGATGGCCAGTCGACCGCCCAACTGAACCCCTCGGTTTCGCGATCCGGTAATCAACTAGCGATCTCCTGGGAGGACGGAAGAGACAGAAATTTCACGAGCGACGCCTTTGCGCGCTGGCTCGAATGGAGTGATGTCAGCGCCGGTGTCGGTGACCTGGATGGAAGCGGCGTCATAGACATTTCGGACCTGACCTATTTCGTCGACTACCTGTTTGCCGGCGGCCCCGCTCCGGCCGTGGCTCGGGCCGACATGGACGCTAACGGCGTTGTCGACATCGGCGATCTCGTCGCCCTGCTCGACTACCTCTTCGCGGCGTAAACCGTCGACCAACATCTGTTACAGTTTCGCTGAGGCGGCAGGTCACACGGCCTGCCGCCTCGCTTCTGTATGTGAAATCTGTTGACAAAGCCGTAGAGATGCAGCATATTGTGGTGGGAGAAGTCCACGTGCCGCCGAATCAATCCCTACCAGTGCACGTGCTTGTCCATAAGTGACAGGTTAAAGTGGCGATAAATATCTTCACATAAGGTGTGGCACGGGTCCGAGATCTCCACTCCGACCAGAATGTGCACCGGGGAGTAACTATGAAACGCGTATTGATCCTGATCACGCTGGCAATGCTGCTCGCCGGCTCGACATATCCTTTGCCGCCGTCCAGGACGCAGTTGCCCGGTCCTACCACTGCAATACATGATGTCCGATCCTGGATAAACGCTAATGAGCTTCTCATGTTCACCGGCAATTCCGGCATCTACGCATATGATGCCGAAAGATCGCTCGGCAGGTTTCCCGGGCTTTATTTCCCTTACGTCGGAATACCGGCCATCCAGAACGGCACGGCAAACAAGACAGTCCTCTTCGCCGCCGGTCTGTGGATCGGCGCCCTGGACTCCGCATCGAGCGATACTCTGGTTACCGTCGCGGACTACGCCCCCGAATTCACTCCGGGGCACATGGTCGACCATACATTTGTGCCGGGAATTGATACCGAACCTGCGGTCAAGGTTTACCGAATCTATTCTGACAGTCTTCAGAGCAATCCGAATTCAGACTACCTGAACTGGCCCGCCGACCAGGGAGCTCCTCTCGACAGCCTCGGTCGACCGGCGATCCTTGGGGATCAGACGACGTGGTGTGTATACAACGATGCCGACCCGTCGAGGCATCTCAACCCTTCCGGCGAAACGCAGCCGCTCGGAATTGAAGTGCAGCAGACGTCCTTTGCATTTTCAGAAACCGGGTCTCTCTCCCGTACTATTTTCCTCAAATACAAAATCATCAACAAGGGCCTTCGCACGTTGGATTCACTATATGTGTCTCTATGGTCGGATCCGGACCTCGGCAGCAGCGCGGATGATCTCGTCGGTTGCGACACAACCCGCTCGCTCGGGTTCTGCTACAACGGTGCGGATAATGATGGAATCTACGGCACAAAACCGCCCGCGGTCGGATACGATATTCTTCAAGGTCCAATCGTATACACTGGAAAAATAGACGATACCGGCGTGGTGTGGGGACTTCGCAAGGTTGGTTATCGCAATCTCGGGATGACTTCGTTCAACAAATATTTCAATGGTGCCGACCCCTTTAGCTACGCCAGAACCTACAACTATATGCGTGGCCTCAACCCGGATGGAACGCCATATACATTTCAGGGCGCGGCGCTCAAGTACGCTGCCTCCGGTAACCCGGTTACCGGCACCGGCGATGTCGATACGTCCCCGGCGGATCGCCGCATGATGCTCTCTACCGGGCCCTTGAAAATGCGACCGGACGACAGCACCGAAATCGTCGCTGCGATAATCGTCGCGCAGGATACGAGTCGACTCGCGTCCGTGGCGAAGCTCATGTACCGTGACTGGTTCATTCAACGATTCTGGGATTTGGGCATGCCCAGTGGGTGTTGTTTGGGCACACGAGGCGACATCACCAATGACTACCTCGTCGATCTCTCCGATATTTCCGCTTTTATCGACTATCTGTTCTTCTCGGGGCCGATTACCACCTGCACGATGGCTGCCGATGTCGACGGGTCGGGCGCGGTCGACGTGACTGATCTCCAGTCGCTCGTCGACTATCTGTTCTTTGGCGGCGCCATCATGGATTGTTGGTGACCGTTTCAACAGATTCCTGGCTGACCAGAGTATTGGGCGGCACCAGACGGCGCCGCCCGAATCACATCCCAAAAAACACTTGAACAAGAGACGCTTAAGGCGTATTCTTTCTGCTCGGCGCCTGACGAGACACAGGCGAGGAATCGCATGATTCCGAAGATCTAAGGTAGATAGACGTGGAGAGAGGACAGTCATGAGAGGTTTCTATGTGTATCTGGCCGTCATAGTCGGGGGCGCCGCCGTTCTGGCAATCGAATTACTCGGCACCCGACTTATCGCGCCGTTCTACGGCGTCAGCCTGTATCTCTGGTCGGCTTTGATCAGCGTCACCCTTGCGGCGCTCAGTTGTGGGTACCTGATCGGCGGATATTGGGCAGATCGGGGCGCCAAGCTCAGTCGCTTTTGTGCGATAATCGGTGTCGCGGGTCTCTGGATTGCCGTTATTCCTTTTCTTCGTATCCCGGTTCTCGGGGCCGCGGGCGCTATTGGATTGCGCGCAGGGGTCTTGCTGGCGGCATTGCTGCTTTTCTTCCCTCCTCTGGCGCTTCTGGGCATGGTCAGCCCGTACGCCATTCGGCTGAAGGCATCAAGTCTGGACGTGGTCGGAAGAACGGCCGGTAATCTGTACGCTTTCTCCACTCTGGCCAGCGTCGTCGCTGCGCTGGTCACAGGATTTGTGCTGATTCCGAATGTCGGCATGTATTGGTTAGTGTTCTTGATCGGTCTCGTCCTCGTGATCACGTCTCTTTTAGGCTTCATAAACGGAAAAAACTGGAGATTGACTGCGGCATCGTCGTTGGTGCTTATCCTGCTCATCGTTCTCGCGATCGTTGCGCTGCCGTCGCAGCGCCCGGATCCGGAACACGGCGTCCTCGCCGTCAGGCAGAGCGCCTATGCTGAGCTTCGCGTGGTAGATCGGGAGGATGCACGGTACCTATTGATCGACGGCGGCACGCACTCCGCAGTCGACACCGCCAGCTGGAGCACGACCTTTCCGTACGTGAATGTTCTCGACCTCTCGAGGAGGTTTTTCCAACAACCCGGTGACATGCTTACCATAGGCCTCGGCGGCGGCTCCGTCGCCAAGAGCTTCGCGAGGAATCGCTGGAATGTTGAGGCGGTCGAGATCGATCCGGTGGTCACACAGCTCGCGCACGAGTTCTTCGGTTTCAAAGACTCCGACGCCAAGGTATTTGAGGCCGATGGCCGGCAGTTCCTGATGACGCATGACAAAACCTATGATGTCATCATTGTCGATGCCTTCGGCAGCAGTTTCATTCCTTTTCATCTGGTGACACAGGAGGCTTTTGGCCTGGTCAAATCGCGTCTTAAACCCGATGGAATAGTGGCCATGAACATCTGGTCTATCGGCTGGCACGACGAGATCGTGAACTCGCTGGCGGCCACGCTCAAGCAGCAATTCCGGCATGTGCTGGCGCTGCCTATAGCTGAACCACCGGATCAATTTGGAAATCTGGTGCTTATGGCGTCGGACCGAGAATTGACACCCGAATCGGAGCCGCCGGTGCCGATCGATCGCTTCAGCGCCGAATACGATCAGGCACACGCTTGGGACAACCGGTTTGAGCCGGACACGAAAGGGGCTCTGGTTCTGACCGATGCGCATAATCCTATCGACATCTGGGCTGAGCGGGTGAATTTAGCGGCGAGGACGAAACTTCGCGAGACAGTCGATAAGCAAGGTATAGCCTGGTAGCGGCTGTCACTGGCCTTTCAGCGGCACGATCTTGCCGCTGACCATGAGACGAACCGGGTAGCCTTCAAGAGTGCGGGGGATTTTCCGGTCCAATTCCACATTCTGTTCAAGCACCAGAACCAGAATACAGGGCGTGCCGTCGTCGAGGGCGCCAATGGCCGTACCGGTGACTCCCGGGATCTTCATCAGTTCGGGCGTGTGGGATTCCAAAACGGCGTTGATGTCGCGTTGCGGCATTTCGGTTTTTTCCTTTTTGGTCGAACGACACGACGCGATCCCAATAATAAGGGACAGTATCGCGACTGACAATACGAGTCGAGTGGTACCGTTGGTAGTCGAGGTCATGACTAACCTCACAATCAAGAAAGCCTGTCTCCGGCTTGGCGCCTGAGACAGGCTTGTATGCTCGTCACTCAGGTCGGACGACCTGAGCCAAACATTCTCTTAGTTTCCAACCATCGTGGCACCGAGGAAGCTCAGCACCGAATTGATCGGGTTGGCTACTGCGATCGAAGTACTGCCGGCAAAGAGCAGGCCGACGGCCTTCGGGTTGGTGGTGATATCGGTCACCATGAGGGAGCCGGAGTCACCACTGTTGAGGAACCTGCTCCTGGTGTTGGTGA
>DATKJY010000198.1:0-9192 GCA_035543175.1 Candidatus Acidiferrum sp. | reverse complement strand
GGTCCCCTTTTCGAGACATCGATTCACGAAATCGGAGATGCCTTCCTTCCCTTCCGGTTCGTTAGCCGAGCGATTCTTGCCCATAATGTCGACTGCAAACACGCGGCTGTCCGGATCGGATTTGACAATGACGGTCAGGCCGTTCTTGAGGACTTCGCGGTGGTATTTGGCATTATCGACAAGATCAAAGTGGGTGGAATCGGTTGACTGGAATGTGACGGGGTAGCCTTTGCTCAGATCATAGGTTGGGAATTTCGTCGAATCGAAATGCTTTACGACCTGCTCCGTAGTCATTCCGAACGGCTTATAAAGGACCGCCGTGGAATCGGCGCCGGGGCGTACGGTCGTGACGACATACGCCGGTTTGGCCAGCCATTTCTGAGCCGCCTGGCGGCACTGGTCCCAGGTGACTTTGCCCAGCAAGCCGGGATAGGCTTGCACGAAATCCCATCCCACGGTCATGAGGCGTGGCGCGATCATGAAACCATAGTAATGGAGTTTCTCTGAGTTGTAGATATCCTGGCAGAGAACCGAGGTTTTGATCCCTTCGAGTGCATCGTTATCGGCGGTATGCGAAGGGAGGTTTTCGATGACGTTCAAAATCGTATTGACGATGCTATCCCGACTGGCGCCTTCAGCAGCCGTAGCGGAGATATCGAGCCGGGAGAATTCCTGATAGGTCGACAGGCCGACACTTATGTCGGTCGCCAGCGGATTGGCGCCTTCCTTAAGCGCTTTCATAAGAGGAGAAACTTCGTCCACACCCAGGTACTGCGACAGAAGGTCAAACGGCATGTAGTCGGGATCGCCGTATTTGGGAGCGGCAATCGAGAAGTTTACGTAGGTCGAAGTTACGGCGGCAACCGTGTCCGCCCGGCGCTGACCGGTGAGAGGGGTAACCGAGGTTGGAACGATTTCAGAAGGAGCTGATGTATCCGTGCTCGTCTTCGCAGGTATGGTTCCGAATATAGCCTTGACCTGGCTTTTCATGTCGGCCGGATCAAAGTCGCCGATGATCAATGTGGTCGTGCGGGAGGGAGTGTAATATTTCTTCCAGTACGCGATGACAGCTTCCTTGGGGATATTCTCGATGAAAGCCTTATAGCCAAGGACCGGGCGGCTGTACGGCGTGCCGGCATAGGCGACCTGCGTGAAGAACTCGTCGGCCGAAGCTCCGGGGGCATCGGCGTCACGTTTCATTTCTTCGATTACGACCTGTCGTTCTTTGGGAAGCTGCGAATCCGGGAAGATCGAGTTGAACAGCATATCGGTCTGCACGGCCAGACCGAAGTTTATATACTGCTTGGGCAGGAGGACAAGGTAGGCAGTGAGATCTTTCTGCGTGAACGCGTTGATGTAGCCGCCGAGGTTGGTTATCGAGCGGTCCAGCTGCTGCTGTGTCAGGTGGGTGGTGCCGTCGAACAGCAGATGCTCGAGGAAATGGGTGATGCCGTTCTCGTAGGTGGATTCGTACTTGCTGCCGGACCTGACGAAAATCACGCTGGCGACCATCGGGGAGCTGTGATTCGGCTTCAAAATGACCTGCATGCCGTTATCGAGACGGTACTGCTCGACCGAGCCTTGAGCGACGGTAGTCGTGGCGACTGCCAGAGTTAACAAAAACACGGCAGCGACAAAAGTGAGGCAAATACCGGTGGATTTCATCATTTCCTCCTGTCTGAAAATAGGTCAGACCCTTTGTGGCCGGACATATCCTTTTTTACATCAATAGGTTAAACTATAATTCAGGAGTGGATGTGTCAAGGTAAAGCGCAATTAGACATTGACTTGGCCGATAAATGGCGTATATTCTCCGGACTCTGAAATGAAGAAACAGACTTTCAAACTTCTGGCCTCGGGAGGCCGCACAGCGGTGGTTCTGCTGTCGGTGCTCTCGCTGTTGATCTCCGGTGTCAGCGCCGCGAGCCGCATGGCGTATGCGGCTGAGAAAGAGTCTGCCAAGAAAGCCGTTGCCGAACTGAACCAGATCGTACCCGGCCCGCCGCCTCCGGAGGATGCCCATGATAAGATGGCTACAGAGGGGAAACCGGATACGCAACCGGTCGCGCTGTTGACGGCGCCCATATTTATTCAACCCGATAACGACAAACGCTCTGCTAAACTTCATCTGACGGTTGAACATCAGACGCGTCTGGTTCGACCGGCCCCCCTTGTCATCTCCGAACCGGTCGGTTCGGTTTCACAGATAGCGCCGGAGGTTGGACGCCAGTTCACGCTGGTCGGCGCCAAACCATCCGGCACGAGCTAACCGGCTCGTTTTTCACTCTGCCGTCCGCCTCCGGCGGACACCATCACGAACATTGACAGCTTAATAATATCCTTAAGGGAAAGGACTCTTCATGTCACAGAAGTGGCGTATCGGCATCACAGCGGTTCTGGTTGTTCTGGCGCTTTTGGCGTTCTGGAAGACTTTCCAACTGTGGACTATGAGCGATGCAGACAAGAAGGCGCTTGAGGACCGCGAACCCGGCGGTCTCCTGCGTCTCGAGCAAAAAGCTATCCGCCTCGGACTGGATCTCCAGGGCGGTATTCACGTGGTCCTTCGAGTCAAACTCGAAGATCTCGATCAGGCGTCCCGCGAAGGCGCGGTTGACCGGGCCATCTCCGTCGTGCGTAATCGTATCGACGGTCTCGGCGTCGCCGAGCCGGTCATTCAGAAAGAAGGTGTGGATCGGATAATTGTCGATCTGCCCGGTTACACCGATGCCGCTCGCGCTGAGGAGCTGATCGGTCAGACGGCTATTCTGGAGTTTAAACTTCTCGAGAGCATGGACAACGCCAAGTTGGTCCTGGCTCGTATCGACACCGCAGTTGTGGCCTATGAAAAGGGACGGGCCGCCGGCACCACGCCGGAGAGTACGACCCCTGCTACCAAGCCGGTTGCAAACGCGGCGAATAACCCGACCAAAGACTCGGTCGATGTTCTCTCTCAGTTGATGAAAGACACGTCTTCGGCCAAGAAAGACACCGCCAACCAGTTTGCGTACGATGAGAATACCGGTATCGAGAAAGAGACCGAGCCTTTCTCCACGCGTCTCGAACCGGTTCTGTTTTCTCAGCGAGCCGGCGCTACGTGGCCCGGGTTTAACGTTACCAAGAAGGATCGGCCCCTCCTCGAGAAATGGCTGGCCCTTCCTCAGGTCAAGGCTGCCATCCCGCAGGATTGCGAGTTCGACTGGTCGACCCGATCGGAAATTCGCAACGGCGCCGAAGTGTACTACCTGTATCTGGTAAAGCGGAAAGTGCAGTTCCCCGGCAAGTACCTCGAAGGGATTTCTCTCGGCCGCGACAATATGGGCGGGTATGCGGTTGATTTCAAATTGTCCGGCGACGGCGCGGCGCGCTTTGCGCAGCTGACCGGCGCCAATATCGACAAGCCGTTGGCGATCGTGTTGGACAACAAGGTCGAATCCGCTCCGTTTATTAACTCGAAGATTAGAAACCGCGGTCAGATCACGATGGGCGGTTCGGCGCAATTCGACGATGCCCGCAATCTGGAGATTGTGCTCAAGGCGGGCGCCCTGCCGGCCCCGGTTGAAATTATCGAACGCAATGTGGTCGGTGCGACCCTTGGATCCGACTCGATCAAGAAGGGGTTTTACTCATCGCTGATCGGTTTGGTGCTGGTGCTGGCGTATATCGGTTTCTATTACCGGGTCTCCGGGCTCATTGCCGATATCGGTCTGTTGTTCAACGTGTTTTTCCTGATGGCGATTTTGGCGACGCTCCACGCGACCCTGACCATGCCCGGGATTGCCGGTATCATTCTGACGATCGGTATTTCGGTCGACTCGAACATCCTGATTTTCGAGCGAATCCGAGAGGAAATGCGAACCGGCAAGACGGTGCGAGCGTCGATTGACGCCGGGTACGACCGGGCGTGGGTGACCATTTTCGATTCGCACGTCACCACGCTGATCACCGCCGGCGCTCTGTTCCTTCTGGGTTCCGGACCGATTAAAGGGTTTGCGGTAACGTTGTTCTGGGGTGTGACGCTGTCGCTGTACACGGCGTACGTCATTACCAAAGCGATCTTCGACATCCGCAAACAGTACGATACGCTGAGCATATAACCCGGAGGAAAGTCATGTTTGCATTGATTGGCATACCCAAAATTGATTTTATCGGGAAGCGGAAGTACGCTTTCATCTTCTCCACTATCCTGTGTATTACCGGCATTATCGCCTTCATCATGATCGGCGTCGGGAAGGCCCCGATGGGGATCGATTTCGCCGGCGGCGTGATGCTTCAGGGACATTTCGAGCAGACCATGAGTATCGAAGAGGTCCGCGCGGCGGTGACCCAGTTGTATCCCGATGCGGTGGTGACGGAGGTCAAGGATTTCAGTCACCCCAACGCGTTCATCATAAAAACGAAACGACCGTCGAACGAGGCCGAGGGGATGGAGCGCGTTAAGGAACTCACCGGCCTTCTACAGACCAAGTATGTCGGTAATAACTTCACCATTGACTCTGAGCACGTAATAGGTCCGGCCGTGGGAGAATCACTCAAAAAGAGCGCGTGGTGGGCGATCGTGGTCTCGATGATCGGCATCCTGATCTATATCGCGTTCCGGTTCGATTTCCGGGCCGGTGTTGCTGCGACCATAGCCACGTTCCACGATGTCCTTGCTGTCACCGGCATATTCTTTGTACTGGGCAGGGAATTCGACCTCCTCGTGGTCACGGCGCTCTTGACCTTGGCAGGATATTCCCTGACCGATACGGTGGTCGTGTATGATCGAATCCGCGAAAATCTCAAGAAATATCGCGGAAAAGCCGATTTTGTCCCGGCTGTCAATCGGTCGATCAATGAGACGCTGTCCCGAACGATCAATACCTCCATGACCGTCATGGTCGTAGTGGTGATATTGTTCCTGTTCGGCGGCGAAGTGCTGAGAAGCTTCTCGCTGGCGCTCATCATGGGCGTGATTGTGGGAACGTACAGCTCGATTTTCGTGGCCAGCCCCATTATGGTGGAATGGGAAGCCCGGAGCCCGAAGCGGTACAAATAGCCGCGACAGTCTCGTCATCTACAAGCCGCCGGCCCCCCGGCGGCTTTTGTTTTGGGTCTCTATGAAGGTGTTTTTGTTTGCCGCCCTTCAGAAGGCGACCATATACTGCCAACGAGCAGTCACTCCAAGTTTAGGGCAGACCGGCCAAGAGGAGACGTTTCCAGAATGCGACGGGACTATCAACTGACGAACGGCAAACCGGTTGAGATCGAATCCGGGTCCGGGCAGATAAGTGTTTTCATCAACCCCGACGATACCGAGAAGAAATACTTGGTCGATGAGCTCAAACTGGACGAGCACACGCTGGCCTCGGCGCTGGATCCTGACGAACTCTCCCGTCTCGAGTTCGAGCCGGAACACGTCGCCGTTATTTTCAAGCGACCGCTGAACTATGTGTCGGGAGACCAATTCCTGTTCAAGGTCGGATCGACTGGCGCCTATCTGTTCCGCGACCGAATGGTGATTGTCGTCTCGGACGATGTAGCGCTTTTCGATGGTCTGCAGAACCGGGGCTCGTTCTCTCCGGCGGGCCTGATACTGAAGCTGATCTTCCGAACGATTATTCACTTCCGAGGACACTTGAAGGTGATTTCCAAAATCTCCGATGATCTCCAGGACAAGATCAATAAGTCGCTGGAAAATCGCAATCTCATCGACATGTTTACGCTGCAGAAAAGCCTGGTTTACTACGTCAATTCGCTGAATTCCAATGGCGTTCTGATAGAAAAGCTCCGGAATCATGCGGCGAGAATCGGCTTCACGCCCGAAGAGCTCGAATCCCTCGACGATACCCTCATTGAGAATAACCAATGCCTCAAGCAGGCCGACATTTCTTCAAGCATTCTGGCCGGCCTGATGGACGCCCGGGTGTCGATCGTCAGCAACAATCTCAACATGCTGATGAAAACGCTCAATATTATCACTATCGCCATCATGGTGCCGACGCTGGTCGTGAGCATTTTCTCGATGAACGTCACTATCCCGCTTCAGGAGCGCGGCGAGGCCTTCTGGATTATCATGGGGTTCGCCGTCCTCTCGATGGCAGGGGTGATGGCCCTCTGGCGCCTGAAGAAGTGGTAGTGCTCTCAATCCGGCGCCCCATTTGACTTGACAGTTTCGAATAGGGGGCCGTACCTTTCCGCAAAATCGATCCCGCATACGGACCCGTGAAAGCAACCGGTTTCGCCGGACCGGGTAAAAAGGGGGATCATAATAATAGACCTGCGCGCTGCGACGGAGCGCAAACTCGCATAGACGCATGTACTGGCTGAGCAAGAGCATCCACCGTTTCAGTCGACTCAACCGTCGATTCGCCATCCTCACCGCCGTCCTCGGGCCCGGCATCATCACCATGATTGCCGATAACGACGCCGGCGGCATCTCGACCTACGCCGTCACCGGGTCCAAGTACGGATTCAACCTCCTCTGGGTCTTCTTTATCCTGATACCGATGGCTTACTTTGTCCAGGAAATGACCGTCCGTCTGGGCGCCGTCACCAAGCGCGGTCACGCCGAGGCAATTTTCGACGGGTTCGGCAAGTTCTGGGGCTGGTTCTCACTGTTCGACCTGGCGGTCGTCAACTGGCTGACGCTGGTCACGGAATATATCGGGATGACCGCTGCCATGAGCATGTTCGGCGTCCCGCCAGTCATAACTTTCATAGTGGTCACGGGCATTTTGATGGCGGTCGTGATGACGGGACGGTACTGGACCTTTGAGAAAATCACGCTGGCGTTCTGCATTTTCAATATGGTGTATATCCCGGCGGCCATCTGGGCCATGCATACGCCCACCGCGCCGGCCTGGGGCGAAGTCGCGAAAGGGTTCTATAATCCTTCGTTCCCGAAGGGATTCACTCCCGACCTGATTTTCATCATCATGGCCAATATCGGCACCACCATCACGCCCTGGCAGATATTCTTCCAGCAAAGCTCCGTAGTTGACAAGGGAATGGATGTCCATGATGTAGCCTATGGTAAGATCGACACGTTCGCCGGGTCGTTCTTCACAGGGGCGGTGGCCATATTTATTATTATTTGTACCGGGGCTGCGCTCTACTACCACCAGCCGCAGATAATTGTTCAGGATGCGAGTCAGACCGCCAACGCCCTGGTTCCTCTGTTGCCGGGGGCGCAGGGGCATTGGGCAAGACTCCTCTTTGCAATCGGACTTTTTGATGCCGGCTTTTTGGGAGCTTTGTGTATCTCCCTTTCCACTTCGTGGGCGGTTGGCGAGGTGTTCGGCTGGGCCCACTCCCTCAACCGGAGTGTCAAGGACGCCCCCTGGTTCTATGTAATCTACCTGCTCACGCTCGGGACGGCGGGCGCGGTGGTGCTCATCCCGGGAGCGCCGCTCATTTCGATCACCATGTTTGTGCAGGTTGTCGCCGTGACACTCTTGCCTGCGGCTCTGATGTTCCTTATCCTGCTTTTGAACGATGAGCCCCTGATGGGCCAGTATAAAAACACGCGCATTCAGAACATCGCCAACTGGACTATTGTTGTTTTCGTGATACTAATGTCGACCTGTTTTGCCATATCAGTCCTTTTTCCGGAGCTGTTTAGCTGAGGCAGATTATGAGTCCGCTCAAGAATTCGACTCCGGTTATTCCCGATCCGCACGTCAGCGGGGCCGATTATCGGTTCCTGTTTTTCTCGCAGTTGCTGGAGCGGAGGGTATGCGCGGGGAAGATCAAAGACAAAATCGGCAAGCTGAGCGACTTGGTGTTCAAGCTGAGCGAAGCTTATCCGGAGGCGGTTGGCCTGTATCTCGAACACGGTTGGGGGAAACCGACCGAATTCATCCCGTGGGAAAAGGTCGTCAAAATCGAAGACGACGCTATTTTCGTCCAGCCGCCTGAAGGGGGCGCCTACCCCCCGTTTATTGACCAGGTCGGGTGGTTGCTTTTGAACGACCACCTCATGGGCAGAACAATTCTCGATATGGATGGCCGCCGAATTGAGGTCGTAAACGACGTGCATCTGCTGGAATCGCGCGGGAGGATGATTATTGTCCATGTGGACATTTCGTTCAACGGGTTCCTTCGAAAATGGCATCTGGGCAAGCTGGCCTGGTCCAAGGACCAGCTGATATCGTGGAAATATGTTCAGCCGCTGTCGCTGGAAGATGCTTCGACGACCGATGCTGTGGTTTTGTCATTACCCCGGAAGATGGTGAAAGACCTTCCCAGCGAAGACCTCGCCGATGCCCTGGAGCAGTTGTCCGGTGAAGAGCAGCAGGCGTTCTTCTCGGCCCTGGACAGTGAAAGCGCGGCCGATGCATTGGCTGAGGCTGAGCCGAGAGTGCAGCGTCAGATTATTGCCAATCTGCGACACGAACGGGCTCAGACAATTCTCAGCGAGCTTTCAGTCACTCAATTGGCGGACCTGTTCTCGGTGTTGCCTCGGGACCACATGATGAATCTTATGGCCTTGTTGCCCAAAGAGAGCGCCAGCCGGATATCGGCTATTTTGTCTGAGCGCGAGGGGCACGCCACCGCTCTGATGTCGAGCAAGTATGTCACCGCCGTGAAAACCGATACGGTGGGCGCGATCATGCGGAAACTTCGCACCCCGGATCGCGAGCACGAAGAGATCTCGTATGTATATGTGATCAATCCCGAAGATAACCTTCTGCTCGGCGTGGTGGACCTAAGAGAGCTGGTCCTGGCCGATGACAACGCGACGATCGGAAGTATCATGACCTCGCCGGTGGTGGCGGTCGAATCGGACGATTTGCGCGAAGATATAGCCGAGCTGTTCGCCAAATATCACTACCGGATGCTGCCGGTGGTGCATCAGGACAAGATTATCGGCGTGGTGCACTACAACCACATCATGAAGGGTCTGGTCATGCGGGCCAAGACGTGAGGTTGCGATGCCGTTGATAAAGATGACCAAATCCGCAAAGTTCGCGCTGTTTTTCCTTCGCGCCTACCTGCTTATCATGCTGGGGCTGATCCTGTACAAGTTTCTGCAGATGCTGCGGTGACGGGCTCGTATTCCGCTTAGGCTACTTACTTCACCAGCAGCATCTTCCGTGAGCCGATCTCTTGTCCGTCGGCTGTCAAGCGATAGAAGTAGACACCCGAAGCAAACCTCGATGCGTCGAACGAAACACGGTGATGCCCGGCTGATTGATGTTGCGACACCAGGGT
>DATKJY010000197.1:0-4225 GCA_035543175.1 Candidatus Acidiferrum sp. | reverse complement strand
TCTGATCCGGCCGGCACATTGATTGAATCACGAAGCTTCCCGTTCACCTGCACAGCTATCTCAATTGTCTCGCCAATTATGGCCGCCGGATCATGAACCGGCCAGCCCGACCGAAACACTGATTCACAGAATCCCGCCATCTCCCAGAGCTCTTCGGCCAGATGTGGCGCCAGCGGCGCTACCATTTGGATGGTTTTTAGTAAGATGTAATCGTTCAAATCCTCGTTTTGAATCTTCTCAGGCTCGAAATCCCGAACCAGCTCCATCAGCGCCGCAATTGACGTGTTAAACTGCAACCGCTCGAAACCTTCGGCAACACGCTTGATCGTCTGATTGAGCTTTACATAGATTGACCGTTCATATCCGTCGAGTCCGGCGACATTAAAGTGTTGCTTTAAGTCCGGATGCGTGCCACGGAACCCGTTCACAATCGGATACAGCTTATTAATCAGGAACTTCTCGACCCCGATCAGGCTCTCTGAGCTCCAGAGAACCTCCTTATCCGAAGGCGCCGTGAAATACATCGCCAGTCGTGTAACATCGACGCCCCGTTCGGCCATCAGGCTGATCGGTGAGACGACATTTCCCTTGGATTTCGACATGACTTCGCCGTGAGCGTCCATAACCATCCCGTGGTTAAACAGCCGCGTCGCCGGCTCATCACACGACAACCATCCGATGTCTTTAAGGAACTTAGTGAAGAACCGGAAATAAATCAGGTGCCCGGTGGCATGCGTCACACCGCCTACATACAGGTCAACCGGCATCCAGCGGTCAGCTATCTCACGCGAGAAAGGCTCTCTTTCGTTCTGGGGATCACAATACCTCAGAAAATACCATGAGGAGCATACAAATGTGTCCATAGTGTCCGGGTCCCGCTCGGCTTTGCCGCCGCACGACGGGCATGTAACCTCCATGTATTCAGGCACATCCGCCAATGGCGACCGCCCTTTAGGCATATAATCCTTCACCCGAGGCAGAATCACCGGCAGGTCGTTATCCGGCACCGGCACCTGGCCGCATTTCGGGCAGTGAATGATCGGGATCGGGCAGCCCCAGTACCGCTGACGCGAAATCGACCAGTCCTTCAATTTGAAGTTCACCTTCCGCTTGCCAAACCCCTGTGAGGCCGCGAAGTCCGATACGGCGTCAATTGCCTTCTCCCCCGCCAGTCCATTGAACTGCCCGGAATTCACCATCGGGCCATATTCGACAAACGCATCAGTCATCGTATTGGCATCCAATGAGGTGTTGGCGTCCGGATGAATTACCACTTTAATCGGAATGCCATATTTCTTGGCAAACGCGAAATCCCGCGTGTCATGCGCCGGCACGGCCATCACTACGCCCGTCCCGTATTCCGCCAGGACATAGTCCGCCACCCAAAGCTGTACCTTCTCGCCGTTGAACGGGTTGATCGCATATTTCCCGGTGAAGACACCGTCTTTCTCGGTAGTGACGTCAGAACGTTCGATTTCGGACCTTCCGGTCGCCCGTTTCTTGTATTCTTCGACCTTTCTGGCATACTCCGGCTCGAGCTTCAACGTGCCGAGAATCTCGGCCTCCGGCGCAATCGCCATAAACGTGACGCCGAAAATAGTGTCCGGACGGGTCGTGAAAATCGGAAGCTTCTCCCCTGAGCCCTCAATCGTAAAATCCACCTCAAGCCCGTGGGACCGTCCAATCCACTCCCGTTGCATGGTCTTGACGTTTTCCGGCCAGCCGGGAAGCTTGTCCAGATCGTCAATCAACCGGTCCGCGTAGTCGGTTATCTTAAAATACCACTGAATCTGCTCTTTCTTGACCACCAGTGTCCCGCATCGCTCGCACTTGCCTTCCTTGACCTGCTCGTTGGCCAGCACGGTCTTATCTTCGGGGCACCAGTTGACGAACCCGCGTTTGCGATAGGCAATGCCGTGCTTGAACATCTGCACGAACATCCACTGCGTCCACTTGTAGTAATCCGGCAAACACGAGACGACCTCCCGCGACCAATCAAACGAGATTGCCGACTGCTGCAGTGTGGCTCGCGACACCTTGATATTCTCTAATGTCCAGGTTTCGGGATGGATATTTCGCTGGATCGCCGCCCGCTCCGCTGGAAGCCCGAACGCATCCCATCCGAACGGGTGCAGCACCTGTTTCCCCTGCATCATCTGCCAGCGTGCCACCGCATCGCCGATGATATAATTGCGAAAGTGCCCCATGTGGATGTCGCCCGATGGATAGGCAAACATCACCAGCATATAGAATTTCTTGCTCGGATCCGGGGAGTGAACGCCCTTGTAGAGCTGCTCTTTTTCCCAGCGCTCCTGCCATTTATGTTCAATCGTCTTGAAGTCGTATCTCTGTCTGGATTTCGCTGCGTCGCTCATATTTTCAGTCCTTGCCGCTCGATAATAGCCCGAATAGTAGCATTCAGGCTGCTCGCACGCAAGACTTTATACTGAATCGGCGGTTCTGCGAGCAAGCTTAGTCCAAGCCACGCAGCCGGTTGAGAACGATTGTCCCCTCGGACAGACGATTGGTTATCGATGCCTTGATCCGTTCTATGTGTCGTGCTGGACCATTTCGAAGCTTATTGGCGATGGCTATACGCGTGTCGTATCCGTATATCGCTATCCGGCCTTTGGCCAACGGTTGATCTGATGACGATGGAAATCTCATCGTGTACCCGACCTCGTATCCGGCCTTCTCAGCCGCTTGCACAACTGTTTGATCGCATCGACCGAATGGGTAACTGATGCAGGCAATGTGCGAACCAAGGGCATCCTCGAGTATCCGCTTTGAACTCTCCAATTCACTTCTAAGCCTCACGTCCGAAAGGTGCGTGAGGTCGACGTGCCGATGCCCGTGTGACCCGAACCGCACCCCGAGTGACGCCAACCCTCGAATCGAGGCCGTATCCAGATGCCGCTCCCGCCGGAAATAGTGTGTGTAATCCCAGTCATTTTCTTTCCCCATATACGCGGTCGGAATGAATATGATCGCCTTGAATCGAAATCGTTGCATCAACGGCGGCAGCACTTGCGCGAGGTGCGCGTAGCCGTCGTCAAACGTCAATGTGAATGACTGGAGATTTACGCCTGACGCCACCTGCCAATCGAGCAGCCGTTCAAATCGTTTTGGAGAATAGTTTGTCGAACTGAAACTGAAATGCGGCGAAAGCCTGTGAAATGCCAAAACCGGGTATTTCGAATCGCCGACCTCGCGCTCCGCCTCAGAGGACACCGGCCAGCGCCCCCTTGCCCACCGGACCTAACACCGCGACCGCCATGGTCGATTCATCGAATATCTTGTTGGCAGCTTCCATCAGTTTGGAAGGAGTGACCCGGTCGATCTCTTTGAGCAGCTCATTGAGCGTCTGATATCTCCCGGTCATCAGTTCCTGGCGCGCAATTCGATTCATACGGTTGTTTGTACTCTCCATCCCCAAAATCAGGTGTCCCTGCAGCTGCGATTTGAGTTTGGAGATCTCCGGTATTGTCAGCTTGCGACGCTTCATCTTGCGGAATTCCGCCACTACTATCGACAGCGACTTCTGCAGTTGTTTCCGGTCGGTCCCCAGATACGCCCCGAACACCCCTGCATCCCGATAGAAATCCGCAAACGTGTACACCGAGTACGCCAGCCCCCGGTCCTCGCGAATCTTCTGAAACAGCACCGATGACATGCCGCCGCCGAGATACGAGGACAGCGCGATCACGGCCGTCTTATCCTTTGAATCATACGCCGGCGACGGGAACCCTAAACACAGATGCGTCTGCTTGTTCTCATCCTGCAATATAGCGACTTCATTCGGCTTGGTCCGCCACGCTGTTTCCGGAGCGGGAGCGTCACCGGATGTGAACCGAAATTTCTTCTCTGTAGATTTCACCAACCGTTCATGCGACAGCCGTCCCGAGGCTGCCACCACGACCGAACCGGCCCGGTAATTTCGATGAAGCGTATTCACAAGACGTGCCCGCGTCAGTCCGTTGATATTTGCCTGCGATCCCATGATCGGCTGACCCAGCGGATGCTTCCCCCAGAACGATGCCGCAAACAGATCGTGAATCCGATCCGACGGGTTATCCAGTGATTCTTTTATCTCCTCGCACACTACTTTTTTCTCGCGGCCGATATGCGCCGGAAGGAACAGCGGATTACAGACCAGATCCGATAGTACATCAACCGCCGTGTCCAGATGCTTGTCCTGCACCCGCGCATAATAGCAGGTCTGCTC
>DATKJY010000196.1:0-4179 GCA_035543175.1 Candidatus Acidiferrum sp. | reverse complement strand
TTGATGGAGGGACGGCGGCGATATGGTGCCGAAACGCGTCGAGACGGTCTTTCAGGCGGTCATCGGCCATGGTCGTGCGCGGCCATTGCCGATTCAACTTTGAGTCGAACCAGAGGGTCCGTCTCTAACGGGAAGCAAATCGATTGGTAGCAGGTCTGGTCGGTGCTATCGGCGGCAACTAATGCTTCAGCAGCGTGGGCGCGTCGATCCGGGTTGGACGCCTCGGTCTGGTACAGAAGGGCGTCAAGCGCCTCCGGCGTCCCCAGCTGACCAAGCACATAACAACCGAGATTTCCGACCAATTGATTTGACGAATTCAACGAATCCATGACTGTTTTTACCGCCGCCGACGTGTCGAGTTTCAACAACGACGCCGCTGCGCACATCCGGGCGCCGTAGAAATCGTCGCCGAGCATATGCACCAGCATGGCGGTGCTCTGTCCAAGTTTCATCTGACCATCGGCCACCGCTGCCGCCTTACGCACGAGGCCGATACTGTCCTGAAGGGCGTTGATAACAACATCGCTTGACCGCGGATCGTGAATCTTGCCCAGCGCCCCAAGTGCTTCTTCCCGAACCCGCCAGCGAGGATGAGTCGCCGCGACATTCAGCGCCGGCACCGATGAGCTGTCCGCAATCTCCGCCAGCGCCATGCAGGCCCGCTCTACCGATAGCCCGTTGATGAGCTTGAGGGACGCTATCAGCTGCGGCACGGCAGGTGACCCGACCTTTTTGAGTACCGCAATCAGAGCAATTCGCTCGCGGGGAGACTTAGTATCCAGCTTCTTTATCATATACGGAACTACTTCAAGTCCCATCGCGCCCAGAGAATCAACTGCTGGCTGCACGAACTTCTGGAACTTGGCTTCGCCCGATGACGCAATGACAAACAGCGAATCGACCTTCTTGTCGATCACCGTCTGCCCGGCGGCACTGCCGATCATCCCTGTTAGAATTACGATGGCTGCGAGCGTTGTGCCAATCACTTTCCGTGTCATCTGGTTGCCTGAGTTGAGTCTTTGGGTTTCAATTCGATATCCATGCCGCCGCCCCATCGAGAGTTGGTGCGCCAGTAACTATTGTCCTTACCGTTACCCCAGTATTGGTCGCTCCCGCCCAAATCGATAAACAGCCCGATTGAACCATAATCCCGCCTCGGATCGCCGAATCCCTGCGTATTCTTAGGATTTTTCACGAAATACCGGTCATCCCCCTGACAATCCATAAGCACGCCCGCGCCGTTGGCCGAGCCGGCTCCCTGAGAGAGATCGTACGCCGTATAGGTGTCGTTGCCGTGACGGTCCAGAATCAACCCGCAGGAATAATCATGTCCGACCCCCTGCATCAGCCCCTTGCCGAAATAGACATCGTTCCCCCAGTCATCGATGAGGCAACCGAGCGACATATGCGTGGCGCACCCTTGAGCGTACTGGTATGCCTGATAGCTGTCGTTACCCGATGAATCATAGAGCACGCCCAGCGACCACCAGTAGCTCGTCCCTTGCGCAAAGATATCGGCGTAGTAGGTATCGAACCCCTTCAGATCAATCAAGGCCCCGATGCCACCGGAGATGGTCGGCCTCATTCCGAGCCCGAATCCCTGAGACATGGAGAGGAAATGATCTTCGTATCGAAGCACATCCTTGTATTTCCCTCCGGCATAATAGCTGTCTGAACCTTCCATGTCGTACAGCATGCCGATTCCTTGAACGAACCCGAATCCCTGAGCATAGACCGCCGCGTTGTAAATATCTCTCCCGGTCTCATCAATCAGAATGCCGAGTCCGAAACTGGCCGCCCCCTCGACATGCGTGTCTCCGTCATAGCGATCATCGCCGCCGTCATCGTAGAGCAGGCCTAAACCGAAATACCCGGATCCCAAACCGAACGACCTTGCGTCGTACCGATCATTCCCGCCCCCAAAATCGAGCACGAAGCCGTTCGAGAAACAGCCCGACCCAATTGTGAAATCAGACTTGGCGACATAATGGTCATCCCCGCCCAAGTCGATAATAATGCACCCATGCGGATTGGCCGGGTTATAGGTAAGCTCATACGTATCATTTCCGCCGATATCGAGGATGAAATAGTAGTCTCCCTTGTACGTGTCATCGCCGGGGCCTCCAATCGCCCAGCCCGGCTGCTTACCGAGGTAATTGTCGGTTTTGACATTCGATGGCAGATAAGCCGCGTGAGTCATAAAATGAGCGGCGTTCTCTTTCGAAGAATCGAGATACATTCGGATGGCGTTTATCTCCAGCATCAGCTCTCGGAGACAATCTATCCCGGCGGCGATAATCGGGTCCTTGTCGATTTTCAGCCCGAACATCGCCAGTGTATCGGTGTACTTCTCCTGGATTTTGTCAAGGGAATCGAGTTGATCGACTGTCATGAACTCCTGCTTCTCGTCCATAGTCACGAGCTCTTTAAATTGCTTACGCAGAAACGCGCGCTGGGCAGGAGTCAGATTCCCAAGCAGCATTTGGGTCGACTTCGGGAAAATGACATTAAGATACACCGCCGCTTTGGATAAAATCCTATTTGCATATAAATTGGTATAGTACAGATCGTATTTCTTCTCCAGTTCCATTGCAGACGCCTGATATGGCCTGCCCCGATATTTCTGGTATTCGCCCGCAAGATCCTTAAAGAGCATCCCGGCGAGTACTTCCGGCTGCTTCTTGACGTGGGCCTGCCTCAAACCAGATGTGTAATCAATCATCTTGAGCGGCTCGCGCATCAGGTCGGCGACCACTTTCAGGCGGAATGAATCCGGCTCGGTGTAATCGGAGCGGAATGAGATATCCGAAGGTTTCAGATTCAGATATTCGGTCAGGTTATTCAGCCCGAACTGCTCCGGTGATACAATGGCCGAGTCCTGAGATCGAGCAGCTGTCGCCAGGATCAACGTGATAAGGAGTACCGCTGGGAGAGTCTTCATAGTTGCCTCAGTATAGATGTCGGCGGCTCGGAGGGTCAACTACAATGATATGTGCACCTCGTTGTGCTCAGTGGAATTAGAGGCAAAAAAAAGCGCCCCCGGAGGGGCGCTTATACTTAGCTGACAATTGCTCTCTTAGTTGACCGAGTCGTCACTGGTGCAGAGCAGAATGCCCGCATCATTGATCGTCCACACGTCGTTGGTCGCATCGTCGTCCAGGTTCGCCGTAGCTGTAGCCGTAAAGCTGGTGGCGTTACCGGCTATTGAGTAAGTGTACCGGGCAACGGTCTGAACGTCGACACCAATCTGCGGGAAATTGCCGCCGGCGCCGGCGTTAATCGTCACACCAAGGTCACCGTAGGTGTCATTGGCCTGACGGTAGGAATGTTCCATGGTGTAGATCTGCTTGAGCAGCTGCTTAGCTTCCGACTGTTTGGCCTTGGTGGTGGCCTTCATGAAGCGCGGGATGGCCAGGGCGGCCAGAATGCCGATGATCACAACCACGATCATCAACTCAATAAGGGTGAAACCCTTGCGATTGTGGAACCGTGAGAACATAGAACCTCCAAATACTGTGAGTTAGAGTTACTGGTTTTCCTTTTCTTCACGGCCCTATATCGCAAACCATGTGCCTTTCGGTCCGGCTTGTTTTGAACAACCTCGGCTAACCTCAACTCCATGTCATTCAATGTCCTTTCCGCTGGATAGGCGGTCCTTTCCGGCTGCCGAATGGTCGTGTGGGTCCGCCCCCGCTGTTCATTCCGGGCATTTTGCCTTGCTTTCTTGCAGGATGCAACGGAGAGCGGCCGGATTAAGCGGTCTTTGACAGGTCGCAAGCAACGTAGGTCAGGCTCCGGCGAGGGTCATAGGCGGCAGGAGCCTGATATGCTTCAAATGCCGCGAGCAAACCCCCGCCTAATACCTCAGGCTCTTGCCTATCGAAGGCCTGGTTGGAGCCTGACCTACATTCTCGCTCTCACAAAAAGAAACGGGGCGCCCTGCGGCGCCCCGTCACGGAGCTATGCGAGAGAAACGCTCAGCCATTGACGTCGTTGATCGTGTTCTGAAGAATCCCGTTCTGGTCGATCACCCACGTGTCAATCGTCCCATCCTCGTCAATATTCGCCGTGGCCGTCGCTGTAAACGCAGTCGCGTTCGCCACGATCGTGAATGAGTACCTTGCGTTGGTCATGATATCGATCCAGATCGGATGCAGCACTGTGGTATTGACCGCCGAA
>DATKJY010000195.1:0-3609 GCA_035543175.1 Candidatus Acidiferrum sp. | reverse complement strand
CAGGCGAGGCTAACGGAATAGTCCTCCAGGACCTCCGAGAGGAAGTCGCGGATGATCTCCTCATCATCAACAATGAGAATGGAGTGCTTCTTTTGGTCTTCCATGCGCCGACAATCAGCCTAGATGCCGCAATTCAAAGGCTTCTTGCTCACGTTATCGGCTTCGGTTTCCGGTTTCTGCACTGGTAAAATCACGGTAAATGTTGTCCCCTTACCGGGAGTGGAATTAACGGTGATTTCGCCGCCGTGTTCTTTGACGATTCCGTAGCTGACCGAAAGCCCAAGACCGGTCCCCTTGCCGACCTCCTTGGTTGTAAAGAACGGCTCAAAGATCTTCTTGAGATTCTCTTCCTCGATACCGCACCCATGATCGATGACCATGATCTCGACCGCTCCGCCAAATTCGCCGAGGGCAGGGCTGAATCGAGTTGTTATCCGAATGGAGGAGTTCTGAGCCGAGGCGTGCATGGCGTTAATTATGAGGTTGGTAAACACCTGCTGTAGATGGCCGGTATTGCCCTGAATGTGGGGGAGATCGGGAGCAAGGGCAATTTCGAGCTCTATTTGGTTCAGATGCAGTTGGTGCTCGACAAAAGTTACCGTCTCCTCGATGGCTTTATTGACGTCGACGTCTTCAAAATCGACGGTTCTGGATGAGCGAGAGAACCGCAACAGGTTCTGAACGATGGTCTTGCAGCGGCGAGCCTGAATCTCAATATCGGTGAGGTAGCGCGTGTAGCTTTGAATCTCCTTGGCGCTGGTTTTCTCGGGGACATTTTTCTGAAGCTTTTCAAGAGTGAACTGAGCGTAGCCGAGAATGCCGCCAAGAGGGTTGTTCAATTCATGGGCAACGCCCGCCGCCAGTTGACCGATGGCGCTCATCTTTTCCGACTGCAGCAATTGTGCCTGAGTCTCTTCGAGCTGGCGTGTACGCTCGACAATTTTCTGCTCCAGATTTCGATTGTAAGCTTCGATCTCGTCACGCGATTGTTTCAATGACTCGATCATCCGGTTGAAGGTCTCCGCCAAATGGCCGAGCTCATCAGAGCGAATGACTTCCACTCGCCGGCTTAAATCGCCGCGGCTTACCTGGTCGGTGGCCTGCACCAGTTCGGTGATCGGTTTGGTGATGGCGCCGACGATGAAGGCCAATACCAGAATGGTCCAGATAACGACAGCGGCCGTGAACAATATGGCTGCGGTCTGAGCTTCACGGATGGATTCATTCACCTTGTCCATCGTCAAGCCAAGCTCAACATGGCCGATTACTTCCGAGACCGAAGCGGTAGCCATGGAATTGTCGATACCGCCCGTGATACCCAGCAGCTCACGATTTAGCGTCTTCTTGTGCGTGACCACAGGTATGGACATATCAAGAATTTCAACGCCGGTCGCTTCCCGGCAATAGCGGGTCTCGATGCTGTCACCGGCATGGCGCTGTGGCTCGGGAACGGACATGCTGTCAGCAACATTCTTAGAGCCGACACTCGCCAGTACGACGCCTTCCTTATTGGTGATAATCGCGTACTTGACACCTTCCAGTTGGGTCGGCGCCTTGAGGAGCTCTTCGAGCTCGTATTTTGATTCGAACAGTACTCCGGATTCAGCGTTGATGGCGAGGAGTCGAAGCATTGTCTTGCCGGCGGTCTCAAGCTCGCGGCGGAAACTGTCGGACTGCCGGTTAATCAGGTACGAACTGACGACCAGCATTCCCACGATGAGGATGGCCGAGATCGGCAGAATGAACTTGGTCCGCAGACTCAGGCGGAATCGACTGCCAAGGAAGCTCATCGGTAGACCTCCTTGGCGATCGTCACCAACTCGGGTGGGATGGTGATGTTCATGTGCTGCGCGGTCTTTTCGTTGTAGTGGAACCAGATGATATCCGGCGTGGTGACCGGCAGCTCCTGCGTTCTGGCGCCCTTCATGACTTGATTGGCCAAATCGCCGGCCTGTCGGCCAATTGCCTTATAATCGAAATCGAGCGCGAACAGCGCTCCTGATTCCACGACATTACGTGAGAAGCCCATTAACGGGATGCCCTTGCGAAGGGCATTGACCAGGATAAACTTGGTCGATTGCGGGTTGAACAGATTGGCGTCAGCCACCGACCATATCCCATCGGCCACTTTCGCGATCGAATCGAGTGAAGCCGAGAGTTCCTTTTCACTGGATATCTTGATGGCTACGAGGTTAAGCCCCATCTGCTTCGCCACCACCTTCGAAGGCGGTATGAGCGGGGCGGTGTTGTCGGTATAGAGGACGCCAAGCGTTTTCAGTGTCGGAATGATCTGCTTGAAATAGCGGAACTGAATATCCGCCGGTATCGATAACGACGCCCCGGTGATGTTGCCTCCGGGGTGGGAAAACGTCTCAACAAAACCTGAAATGACCGGATACATGACCGAGCAAAACACGGTCGGAATATCGGGGAAATTATCGCGCGCATACTGAGTTGCCGCGCTGCCGACGGTCAGCACCAATCGGGGTTTCAGTTTCAGTACGGAATCTTTGACGACCGGATCGCGGCCGGCTCCAGGTTGAAAGAGAAATTCGTGAAAGACGGCGGCCGGGTTTTGCGATTTGATAACGGACTTTTCGCCGCCGATGCTTCGCTGCGTAGATGTCAGCGTGTCGGTGGCGATCACGACAATGTCCTGTGCCGCAGTCACACGCGAGCACAGAGACAGCGCTAACGCTGCACCAGCGAGTGCAAGGAATTTCCGACGATGGTCAGCCATTCACGACTACGTCCATGCCAATACCGTTATGCGCCGCAACCGGTTGCCGGAACGCATAGTGTCATACAGGGTGTACCCCTGACTCATTGAGACATTATCGGGCATCGCGCGCGAAACTTAATCCCCCCATTGGTCCATAATCGTTGAAAAAATCGCAGCAAAGGCAATCAAGTTTCAGGACCGGTCGACGATATACCTCTATATGCATAGGCCGTTTCGGCCGATACCTATAACCGTGAAGAAGATGCTTTTGAACATTAACGCGAACCTCGGAGGAAAAGCCGTGGGCAACCGGCTGCGACTTACAGGTGCTGTCACTCTTTTCCTTCTGCTCCTGATGACAGGTGCGACCCGGGCAGGAGTGACGGGCAAGATTTCGGGGCTAGTAAAGGACACGCAAAACGGTCAGCCGATCGTGGGTGCGACAGTCCGAGTGGTGGGGACCGAGTTTGTTACTACTACCGATGAAGACGGCGAGTACTTCATTATTAACCTACCCAGCGGCAAATATGACGTGGCCGTCAGCAATGTCGGATTTGAGACGATGCTGAAAAAGGAAGTGCGGGTGCTGATCGATCTGACCACGCCCGTGGACTTCGAACTCCGCCAGATGGCGGTCGAGCTCAAGCAGCAGATGGTCGTGTACGCGACCGCGCCTGAGGTCCAGAAGGACCTGACTTCGTCGAAGGTCATATACACTGCCGATCGGCTCAAAAACATGCCGAACATCACGACCGTTCAGGCGGTGTTGACCAACTACCCCGGCGTAGTGATGGACAAGAGCGACGCCATGCACGTGCGCGGCGGTCGGTCCGGACAGGTCTCATATTATTATGACGGCTTCTCGATTCAGGATCCGTTCATGGCCA
>DATKJY010000194.1:0-6622 GCA_035543175.1 Candidatus Acidiferrum sp. | reverse complement strand
GCCATGCTCACCCACCGGGACGTCGAACTCAAACTTCTCGTAACCGCTGTAGGGATTGTCTTTGCGAAGGTCATGCCGCACGCCGCTGCCGCGAAGCAGAGGCCCCGAAAGCGACCAGGCAATCGCGTCCTCGGCCGATATCACCGCCACACCCTTGGTGCGATTGATAAAGATCTCGTTGTCTGTCAGCAGTGCCTCGTAGTCACGAAGTTTATCCGGAAACGTCTTGATGATATTGCGAACACGTTTGTCGAAATCCTTCGGCAGATCTTCGGCTAGTCCCCCGATCCGAATGTAGCTCGTCATCATCCGCTGGCCGCCGCATGCCTCATAGACGTCGACAATTGCCTCGCGCTCCCGGAAGGAATACATAAACATCGACTGCGCCCCGATATCCATGGCGTGCGTCCCAAGCTGCACCAGGTGGGAATTGATTCGCGTCAATTCGGCCAAACATACCCGCGCCCACTTCACTTTCTCGGGTACGTCGATATCCAGAAGCTTCTCCACTGCGAGGCAGTACACGAGATTGTTGGACATTGGAGCCAGATAGTCCATGCGGTCGGTGCACGGAAGCGCCTTGTAGTACAGCTTGGACTCCATCGTCTTCTCGATCCCGGTATGAAGATACCCCACCACCGGTTCTGCTCTGACGACGGTCTCCCCCTCAAGCTCCAGTTCGACGCGCAATACGCCGTGGGTGGCTGGATGCTGAGGCCCCATGTTGATGGTGACAGTCCGACGCTCCGGCATCAGGTGATCACCTCCGGCGGGTCATTCTTGTTCCACGAGAACTGGGGAACTTCGTATGTCAGCGGGTAATCGCGGCGAAGCGGATATCCTTCGAAGCCATCGGGCGTGAGAATGCGCTTGAGGTCGGGATGGCCGGTGAAGACGATTCCCATGAGGTCATACACTTCACGCTCCATCCAGTTGGCCCCCGGCCACACCGCTGTCACGCTCGAAATTTCCGGTTTGTCGGCCGGAAGCATAACCTTTATGAAGAATCGATAGTGCGTGCTGATCGAGTACAGGTTGTAGACAACTTCGAACCGCCCACCCATGCGCTCCTCGTGACCGAGCCAGTCGACCGAAGTCAGATCAGCGAGGTAGTCGACTTTCAACTCGGCATCCTCAAGGAGTGCCTGACAGATATCGAGAATCGCATCCGGTTTGACGAAAAACGTCTGCTCGTTTCGGAAATTCTCTTCCTTAATCACCGAACCGGAGAATTGCTCGGTTAAGAGTTGTCGGATCCTGTCCCTGGGTTCCATGAGTTTGTTCAAAAATTCACAAATCAGCTGTCGACAAAATCCGCGACCGGCTCTTTGTATTCCTCAGACGGCCGCTCGGCCCCATTCGTCGCGTTTGTCTTTGATTGATTCCCGGTCTACCTTTTCCTGAAGTTTCAGAATTCCTTGCATCAACTGCTCGGGTCGAGGCGGGCATCCCGGTACGTACACGTCGACCGGCACGATTCGATCCACGCCCTGCAAAATGGCGTAGTTGTTGAAAATGCCGCCGCACGAGGCGCAGGCCCCCATCGAAATGACCCACTTGGGGTTGGGCATCTGATCATAGAGCGTTCGAAGCACCGGCGCCATCTTCATCGACACCCGGCCTGCCACAATCATAAGGTCTGCCTGGCGAGGCGATGGCCGCATGACTTCCATGCCGTATCGCGAAAGATCGAAATGCGCCGCAAATGTCGACATCATCTCGATTGCACAGCAAGCCAACCCGAATCCGAGCGGCCACATGGAGCGTTTGTGCGCCCAGTTGACCATTTTGTCGAGCGTTGTCAGTATTACTGAGTCAGGAATTTTCTCTTCTAATCCCATTTTAATGCTCCTCGGCCGATTTCATATAAATAACCGACAAGGATTAATACGACGAAAATCAAAATCGAGATAAAGCCAAACATCCCTAACTGCCGTGCAACAACAGCCCACGGGAGCAGGAATATGACCTCGATGTCGAAGAGAATAAACGAGATAGCTACCAGAAAGAACTTCACCGGAACCGGATCGCGAGTCGTACCAACCGGGTCAATTCCGCATTCATATGCCTGGCCTTTTTTCCCAAGTCGGGTCCGGCGGCCAATGAAGACGGATAGAAACGAGAGTACTACTGCCAGGAAAATCGCGAACAGCAGCAGGAACAGTATCGGGTACATTGTCGCAAACATATCGGCCTCTCTTCCTGTCGAAACTGTTGGCGCAGAATTGGGTTACTTTACCCATTGCTTGTTACAAAGTCAACAGCTTTTTGGAGACGTCTCCTCTATTTGATCCTCTTATGCCCGGCTGCATATGATTACGCCGCTTGACCATACAAATTTGAAGAAACATCCCGCCCTCAGAAACCTAAAGCTTCCTCAGACGTCAATTTGAACCGACTGAGTCGCGAACTTCGCATGATGCGCGACCACCCGGCGCAATTCCAGCTCCGGACAAGATCCGTATGCTTTCGAGCTACCCGAAAACCTCACCTTCCTTTTTATCGCGTTCATCTCGACAAAACCTCCTCCCAGCATCTTGATCCCCTTGTCGTGAATCTCGACCATGTCCCTCGGCCTGACCCAGCTGCAGAGAATCTGGTGATCGCGGCAGAATCGGTCGACGAGATTGGCATGATAGGCGAATTCAGACACCGGACCCATTACCAGCCACAACCGGTCAGGTTCTGAAATCAGAACGAATTTGCCGCGTGCCCAAGTGTCACCGTGTAACGGCTGCGTCCACAGATCGACAACTTCGACTCCCGCCTCCGCCTGACTCATCAGATCACACACCTACGCGGATATGATTGGAGTAAATCCAGCCTCGCCCCCATTTGCGCGTCTCGACACGGTAAAGGCCCGGCTCGTTTATCGGATAATCCAGCTTTCGGCCGGTAAATCTGAGAATAGTCTTGCCGTTTCTCACCAGACTCACAGTCGCTCGAGAAGGAATCCTGACATGTATCTTGGCCTTTTTCAAATCATACAGCTTGCCCCCCGAAATTACGCGTTCCGAATCGTTCGCCGCGTAGAATTCAAATCCTTCCGGATCTCCCCAGCGAAGATTGGCAAAGAACACTCTACAGTCGGCGAGCGCCTCGAACAACTGGCGTTTGGCGGTTTCAAAATTGTCCGACATCGGCTCCGCCAGAAGTATGTAGGTCCGAAGAGAACGGAAATGCACCTTGTAAGGGAATATCTCAACAGTCGTTGGCCACAACTTGACCGGGAACGCATGCGCGTCAACACTGGCCACCCCGACACACTTGGTGTGAACATTGAAATCGTCCCAGATTTTCAGAATACGATCGGTCGGCCCAACCATCGATTTCCGCGGCGAGAGCGCCATCACCAATTTGTTGTATGACGATAGCCGCTCCATCCACTCAGACATCTGGTTCCAGAGTTCAATCCCCTGAAATCCGCGGGCCGTCCAGTCAGTCCACGGATAGGGAGGGTACCTGCCATTGCGGTCCCGTATTTCATCGGGATGTGCGATAATACCGAAGGACCCGTCCGCAGCTCCAGCGGCGACATACTGGCCGACCGTCATCTCTCGCGGATAGACGCGCGGTGACTCAAAGAGCAGGTAGTGATTGTTATCCTCCGGGTCGTTGTGCTCGTAGCCGACCGTCACGAGCGTGCGGCCGTATAAACCCTCTTTGCCATTTTCCTTGTTCGAAAGCGTCATGTGGTCGGTGAACATCATAAATTCGATGCCCACTTCCTGACCGATCGCTACCACCTCTTCGATGGTCTTGGTTCCGTCCGACTCGGTCGTGTGGACATGAATGACTCCGGAGTATTGGTGCCACGCACCGATCTGTTTAGTCATGAGCAAGTCTCTGTGTATGAGGCACTTTCCTGAATACGAGCAGGCCGGTCAGCACCAACACCGCCAACGATAATACGGCCAGTTTGTACGGCAGTTTGATTGCCGAAGTTTCACTTAACCCGAACAATCCCGAAGCCCAATGACCTAGCGGCCTCTGCGGTTGAAACAAGTAGACGACTGTGGTCCAGATCAAAGGTCCGATGATTGCTGCGGCTCGCCCCGACAACGAGAAAATTCCAAAGAAGCGTCCTAACTGATCATGCGGCACTAATTCGGCCAGCATTGGCCGCGTGGTCGTCCAGAGTCCGCCGAGGAGCACGCCCACTATCGGTCCGAGCACCCAGACAATGTCCATACTGTCGACCGCTGCGAACACGACTAGACTCGCCACCCACCCCCACATAATGATTGTCAGCAGGTTTTTGAGTGACCATCGCTCGGCGATCTTGCCGATCACAAACGATCCCGCCACCGCGGTTAACGTTGATATCACAAGAAATATCGTAATCTGACTCTCTGCCAATCCGAGCACAAACGAACAATAGAGCCCGATATTCAGTTTCACAGTCGCTATGGCATCCTCGAAAAAATAGTCGGAAATGAGAAATCGAAGCACCCCTGGATACCGTTTGGTATCTTTCAACCCCGACCAGACATCTTTGTAAGCCGATAAGACCGTCTCGCGTTCCGGCTGGTGGAACTGCCTCTCGCGAACCCAGATGAGCAGAGGGATCGAAAACACCAATACGAGAATAGCCGTCGGCACAAACGAAGCTGCCTTGCCGCCGGCGTGCGCAAACGGCACTGAAATCCCGAAGAGCGATCCGGTCACAAACGGCAATACCAGCAACATCCCCAGCACCGATCCGACATAGCCCGACGCAATCCCAATCCCGGACACGAAGCGCGCCTGCTTCCCGTCTGCCACTGAATACAAAAGCGCGTTGTAGAATGGTATCCCCGCCACATAGAAGAAGCTCGACACCATAAACAGCAGCACCAGCGCGAAAATGACGCCGCTCGGAACCGCCGCCATGAATCCCACCGCAATGCAACACGCGAGCGTGAAACTCAGCAAATACACTTTTTTACGGGCCGTGTGATCGGAAATAGCCCCGAGCGCCGGCGATAATATCGCCGCGCAGATCATCGAGACCACGAACGGAATATCGAAATACCGATCGTCGTACCGAAGGTCTTCCACGATATAACGCTTCAAGTACAGCGACACGATGTTCATGGAATAGATGGTGCCGGCGAAATCAAACAGCGCCCAGGCCAGCACGTCCTTTCGCCAAACGGAAGTCGCCTGGGCCATCGTTACATGCCGAGTTGGGATGAGATGGTCATCATGCCGTCCCGCACCAGAAGCAGGAACTGATCCAGTTCTAACCCCAGGTTGGAGCAGGCGGCCATGTTTTCGCGGGTCGCCCCCGCGGCGAAACGCTTCTCTTTGAACCGACGCAGCATAAATTCAGCATCCAGCACTGAGAGCTTCTTCTCCGGATGCATTAACGCACACGCCACCAAGAAACCAGTGCTCGGATCGACCGCATACAATGCCCAATCCAATCGTGACCTACAGGGCACATGCCCCGGATGAGCATGAATGGCGTAAAGCATCTCTGCCGGCAATTGATATGGCGCAAGCCACTCTTCGGTGAGATATGTGTGGTGAGGAGCGTCGTCTTTCGTCTCGTTGTAATCAAGATCGTGAACCAGGCCGGTCAGCCCCCAATAGTCGACATCCTCTCCGAAATGCTCCGCCAACTTGCGCATTCCTGCCTCAACCGCCAGAATATGCTTAAGCAGATTATTGACGCCGATCCTCTCGACGACCAATTCGTATGCTCGTTCACGCGACAATGCCAGCTGCATAATTCTGCCAATAAACCCCTGAGACAGAGAGATGTCAAGGGAACTAACCCGGTCGGTCGCAGACCGACTAATTCAAGAAATCCCAGGTGAAACCGTAGGAAATGAATCGCCCCGGCGGTGCGAAGCCTTCTCGTGTCGTATAGAGCACGTTAAGCCAATTCTGGAAAATATAATAGAACCGCCAATGCCCCATCTGAAATGACAGCTTGCCGTTTATGATGACCTTCTTGCCGAGCGTCTCATTCTGATACCCATGATATGGTCCGACATAAGACGCTTCTCCGTAGCCGAAGAAGTGGACCAGCTTTTGCCGCCAGTACAGATGAAGCTCCAGCCCTGAGAAAAATTGGTAATCCGGCGAGTACGCTTTGTCCTTGAACTGCTCGTAGTCCAGATAATGATAGCTACCGCCGCCGTTGAACCGAAGGAAATCCGCCAGCCGGAAATACTTTCTCATTGTGCCCGTAGCAAACGTGACGTTGCCATTTATTGGTTGAAAGAGCGCGTATGGCGCGTTGGGAGTGTCCTGCACGTTCCTCCAGTCAATTCCCTTCAGAATTCGCCCTCCCGTCGCAGATAAACTCAGCGCCTGGTCCGCTGCGCCCAGCTCCATAACCAGTGAACCGACTAGCTGTTTTTCCGCCGTCAGGTCCGGATTCCCCTGGTCGGCGTAATTGAGTGCTTGTCCGCCACCATACAGGTTAGCCAGTTCGAACGGCAAATGAATTTCGTGAAGGCTCGGCTCCCGCTCGGCATATCCCACTGACGCAAGAGTGTAGAATCGCTCCGTTTCGTGCGCCCACGCCACCGCCGCATAGGGCAAGAGCTTGATTGACTCTACATATTTCGACCCGATCTCAGCGGCATATCGATTCTTGCCCTTATTATTGAGCAACGAAAAATCGGCG
>DATKJY010000193.1:0-5065 GCA_035543175.1 Candidatus Acidiferrum sp. | reverse complement strand
GACAATGATCCGCAGTATGCTTTGGTCCTTTTTCTTGTCCGACCACATCGACTCATAGATCAGATCCGCATCAAGATCATGATACGGGACCAAGCTCATCAGAAGCTGCAGCAGATCGAGAAATCCGGCGAGCGAGTGCCGGTTTCGTGGATTGACCAGCGTCTCGAGTTCCAGTGCCGCGCGTATTCCCAGAATTACCGTTTCACCGTGCAATAAGTGTTCATATCCGAGACTGGTTTCAATCGCATGACCGAACGTATGACCGAAATTCAAGTACATCCGCGGTCCCATATCGCGTTCGTCCCGAGAGACATATCGGGCCTTGCACCGGGCTGAGATTGAGATGATCTCCGCCAGCGTATCCAGCGCGTACAAATCGCCATGCGATAGGTAGCGGCGCAGCTTGGTCATAAGCGGCTCCCCCTCGAGTGCCGCATATTTGATTATCTCGCCCAGGCCGGAAACAATTTCCCGCGGCGGCAGCGTCGTCAAATGATCGATGTTCGCCCAGACGAAGCGTGGTTGCCAGAAAGCGCCAATGAGATTCTTGCCCAGATGGTGATTTATTCCCGTCTTGCCGCCTATGCCGGCATCCACCATCCCCACCAGGGTCGTCGGCACTGAGCCCCAGTTTATTCCACGAAGAACTGTCGACGCCGTGTAACCTACCAAATCGGTAGTGACGCCACCGCCGCAAGCCAAAATGAAATCAGTGCGCGAGATACGCTCGCTGAGAAGAAAATTATAGAGTTCCGTAAGCATTTCAGGCGACTTGGATTCTTCACCGGGCGGAAGTGAGAAATCCGTAATTCGTTCTTTAGGCAGCGTTATCGAAGCCAGCAGATGCGCGCCATGAAGGGCATAAAACTGGGTGTCGAAGAATACAAACAGACGTCCGGTGCCGGTCTCTTTGACAACCAGGCGATCCAGACGGTCGAGATTATCTCGGCCTATCAGGACCGGATAAGATCGGTCCCCTAATTCAACCGCGATTGTCGGCATATTTCCTCACGATCATGCTGTACAGCCTGTGCGCAGCCATTGTCGGCGTCAGTTTCGAGGTTGCCAATCGCAGATGTGCCGATTCGTATCCTTGCTTTCGAGCGGCCAGCAACTCCCTGATGCGTCGAAGTCGCGCCTGACGATTTGTCTCATTCGGCGAAGGTGTAACTCTCAGCATAGGTCGATTGTCAGCGTGATATAACCTACGATACAATACTCCTGCTTCGCAACTAAGATAAATGACTAGACCGCTTTCCTGGGTCAGCGTCCGATTTGCCTCGCTGACAACGGCGCCACCACCAAGGGCGATCACAGCGCGCTTTTGTCCGGCAGCCAACTCCCTGATCATCCTCGATTCTTCCTGACGGAATCTCCGCTCGCTATACCGTTGGAACAGCTCCGGAATCGTCCCTCGCATCCGTTTTTCCAAAAGCAGGTCAACATCAATAAACGGACAACCCAAGAGCTCCGCTAACAATGGACCCACTGTGGATTTCCCGGAGCCGGAAAATCCAATCAGGTAAATCAGGCGTGGCCGTAAACGTTCGGCCATTACATTCCCATTCAAATTCGGTATCAACCACCAAAAACAGCTCTTCGGACAGTCTCAATCTCTCCCTTGTGTCCGGTCCATAGCTCGAAATTTCTCACGGCCTGTGCTACCAGCATTGTGGAACCGTCATATGCGCGATACCCTCGATCCTGCATCTTCTGCACGACCCGATTATCCGCATTGTAGTTGAGATCGAAGTAGGTACCAGTATTTGTCATATCTGCCCATTTGGGAATTGGGTTGGCGTCCGGAGCGTTCGGACCGCCCAGCGGAGTGGCGTTTATTATTAGATCAAAGGTCTCACGATTGGATTTGGTCAACCCGGTCTTTAGTAATCGAAGCCGAGAACCGGCCAGACCGGCATATCGCGCCCGCATTTCTTCCACGCGCTCCCGCGATCGCGCCATTATGGTCACAGTTCGGAATTTGAATTCCTTCAGCAGTACATAGGCAACTGAAGACGCCGCTCCGCCTGCACCCAGTATGAGAACATTAACCTCAGGCCCGAAATGAACTCCAAATTGACGGAGCGTATATGAGAAGCCGAAAATATCAGTATTGACACCTTGACTGCAATTATCAGCGAAATTTATCGCATTCACAGCGCCGGCACCCTCGGCGTCAGCATCAATTTCATCAACTAAATCCATCACCGCCTGCTTATGAGGAATAGTGACCGCCAATCCAATAAAACCACTCCCCTTAGCACGGCTGATGATTTCCCGCAAGTGGGGCGCATCACAATCAAAGCAAGTAAACTCCCCCGCTACCCCTGTCAGTTTGAATAGCTCATTGTATATGGCAGGTGACAGGCTGTACGAAAGGTGCTGCCCGACCAGCCCCAACTGCACGAGAGCGCTCATGATGTGATCTTCTGAACTAGATCGAAGAAATTCGGACAGGACACGCCGACGGCAGAATCATCATCAAGTGTCGAAGGGCCAACCGCCGCAAGCGAGGCAATAGAAAATGCCATCGCAATGCGATGATCGCCGAACGATTTGAAATCCGCCCCGGCCGGTTCCAAACGACCTTCGATAACCAGACCGTCTTCCATCACTCCACACTTGACCCCCATCAGTCGAAGGTTCTCCGCTATGGCGGATAGCCTGTCGGATTCCTTCACGCGCAACTCGCCGGCATCGCGAATGATCGTCGTGCCCTCCGCAAACGCAGCCATGACCGCAATAATGGGAATTTCGTCGATCAAGCCGACGACCGCCTCGCCGTGTATCTTCCGTCCCTTGAGCTCGCCACCGGTTACCGTGATATCACCTCGCGCCTCACCGGAGACAACTGTCCGTTTACTTGTTTGAACCGTACAGCCAATGGCTCTTAGATGCTCCAATAATCCCGTGCGCGTGGGATTCAACCCCACATTTGTGATCGTGACCGTCCCGCCGGATATGGCCGCCGCTCCAATAAAAAACGCTGCCGTGGAAAAATCTCCGGGTATGTCAACTGTCCCGCCTAAAATTCGGGCCTGACTTGAAAGCGTGATTTCGTTTTTAAACGGCTCCGGCATGCTCACCCGCTTCTTGCGCGGATCTACCGGGTCCGGCTCCGTAACCGATTTGACCTCTCGAACAGACAAGCCCTCGCCAATTGCCCCTACCATGAGTTCGGTATGGTCGCGCGTGGGCGTGTATTCTCTAATAGTAACGGAACACGATGAAGATAACCCTGCCAGCAAAATAGCAGACTTCACCTGAGCCGACGGTAATTTGAGGTCGTATTCGAACGGCAGCAGCTTTCGCCCATGAACCGTTAAGGGTAGATGGCCGTCGACCGCTATCAACTTCGCGCCCATGGCGGTCAGTGGTTCGACAATTCGTCTCATAGGCCGGCGAGACAGCGACTCATCCCCGCTGAGAATAACGGTCTGTGTTGAACCCGACACCAGGCCGGCCAGCAGCCGAGCCGTCGTCCCGGAATTGCCGCAGTCGATAATAGTGTCAGGTGCAACCGATTTCTCAGTCGGCGGATGCAATACCATCGAATCATCGCCGTCCTCCTCCCTGACGCCGAGATTCTTCGCCGCACCCAGGGCACTCAGACAGTCCGCATTCCGGGGGAAATTAACAACTGTTATCGGTCCCTGCGATACGATGGACAACAGCGCTGCGCGCTGAGCAATCGACTTATCGCCCGGAACAGTTATCGTGCCGCCAATTCGCTTGGCCGCTCTGAGATTTCTCTTCATGGGCAGACGCGATTCAAGATGGGGGCGAGATTGCGGATATCCCGCATTAACTCGGTAAGGTCCGCCGGCGTAATGGCCTGCGGACCGTCGGAAAGCGCCTTCTCCGGTTGGTGATGAACTTCCACCATGAGCCCGTCGGCGCCGACCGCGATGGCTGCTCTCGAGAGGGGCAGCACCTTATCACGCCTACCCGTTCCGTGACTTGGATCCGCAATGATGGGCAGGTGACTGGCGCTCTTGACGTACGGAATCGCGGCCAGGTCGAGAGTGTAACGCGAGTGGTCTGCAATCGTGCGGACGCCTCTTTCGCACAGTATCACGCGCTTATTCCCCTCGGCAAGTACATATTCTGCGGACATCAACAGCTCTTCGATGCTCGCCCACATGCCTCGCTTGAGAAGAACCGGCTTTTGAAGCCGACCAGCCTTCTTAAGCAACGAGTAGTTCTGCATATTGCGCGCACCAATCTGAACGATATCCGCATACTCCACCACCTGATCGACGGTGTCCGTATCGATGGCTTCCGTGATAGTCAGCATTCCGTATTTCTCTCGGACCTCGGCCAGGATCTGCAGACCCTCTTTGCCGAGTCCCTGAAAGGTATACGGCGACGTGCGCGGCTTGAACGCACCCCCTCGAAATACTTTTATCCCGGCCGCCGATATCTGTTCGGCTATTATCATTGTCTGCTCCCGGCTCTCTACCGAACACGGCCCGGCGATCATCAGAAAATCCGTGCCCCCCACTTTCACGCCGCGTCCGCAGTCGACAATCGTGTCCTCGGGTTGATATTCGCGCCCTGCCAGACGATACGGCTCCGTTATGTGAATAATGTCCTTCACTCCGGGAAGCGAGAGCAGTCGATCGGAATCGACCTGGGCTTTGTTTCCGGTGACGGCGATTGCCGTCCTCAACGCGCCCGTAATTGGGTGGGCCGATAGACCCATCTGGGTAATCTCGTAACAGACTCGAGCCACCATCTGCGTAGTGGCGATTTTCTCCATGACTATAAACATGATGGCCTTCCTTACATCTCGTCCGGCGCCCGCAGGCCCAACAGGCAAAGTCCTTCGTTTATGACTGTCTGGACTGCCTTCACCAGCGCCATCCGTGCCGAGCTGAGTGCCTCATTATCCGATATGATCTTATCTATCCGTCCGCGCTCATCCTTGCGTTGATAAAACTTGTTAAACGCTCCCGCCAATCGAAGCAAATATACTGATATGAAATGCGGGTCATACGTCGATGCCGCGTTCTCGATTGCCTCAGGGAAATCGGCCAGCGCTTCAACCACCCTGGCCTCTTCC
>DATKJY010000192.1:0-17109 GCA_035543175.1 Candidatus Acidiferrum sp. | reverse complement strand
TCGCTCATGTTGGCTACTTCGCTTCGGTTGAAACTCGTCACCAGGTCACCGCGATGAATGCCCGCTTGATCGGCCGGCGAACCGGCGAATACGGAGTCGATCATCACACCTTCTACGGCCTTCAAACCCAGCCGTTTGGCCTGACGCTCCGTCACATCGGACAAACTCACGCCCAGCCATCCGCGGCTCACTTTGCCGGTCGCAATGAGATCGGGCACCACTGCGCGCGCTAAATTGATCGGTATGGCGAATCCGATTCCAACCGATGCCCCGGTCGGTCCAGCGATGGCGGCATTGATCCCGATAGCTTCGCCGCGAAGGTTCAAGAGCGGGCCGCCGGAATTACCGGGATTAATCGCCGCATCGGTCTGGATGTAGTTCTGGAATCTCGGCGTCTCATCGCCAAATTCGAGATTGCTCCGACCCTTGGCCGAAACAACGCCGACCGTCACCGTGCGATCCAGTCCCTGCTGAGGAAACGGATTGCCGATGGCAATCGCCCAGTCCCCTACTTTCATGGCTTCGGAATCGCCAAACGGTATGGTCGTAATTTTTTCCTGCGGCTCTACCTTAAGCACCGCCAGATCGGTCGCCGGATCCTGACCCACCAGCTTCGCTGAGTATTCATATCCCGACGACGTCCGCACGGTCAGTTCGCGCGCATCCTTCACGACGTGATTATTCGTCAGGATATAGCCGTCGTCGCGGAAAAAGAATCCTGACCCCGATGACGTGCTGTAACCGCCGCCATGAAACCACCACGGATATTCCTGCTGAGCCGAACGGGCCGAGACATTCACGACCGCGTCCTTGGCCTTCTCCACCACGCTGACGAACGGGGACTCTAACTGGCCGTTATTTTCGACCACCGGATACGCGCCCGACACGGCTGTCGCGCCCGAATTCGTTTGCGCGTCCGCCCGATGCGGCAGATCCAGTCGCGAGGCTATCACCATGCCGATGACGATACACAGCACGCCGATCGACGCCATCGCCAGAAGCCCGAACCTTTTCTGAGCTGTCTTATCGGGGGGAAACAGATGTTCCTGCAAAGAACTCCTCCAACCGGTTTAGCCTTCTATAATACCAATCCCTGACATTTCTGTCAAGTCAAAAAATGTACGCCAAAATACGCCTTCGTAGTTATAACGTATCCTCCCGTCAAGGGATTCAACTATTTCTCGTCACCCGCGCACCTTTTTTTGCCGCCTTCGACATACTTCTCCAACATGAACGCAGAGACCCGTCGATTTGCTTGCTCCGACTCGACTTGCCGGGAGAGGTTGACAACCGATACCGAACCGTATACTTTCCCCTCCGATGGCTTCACCATACGCTCTCAAATCCCAAATGGTCGAGATCGGACAGCGACTCGCTCGGCAGGGCTACATCGCGGGGGTCGACGGCAACATCTCGGTGCGACTCGATTCGGACAGGATTTTGATCACTCCCTCGGGCCTGGCAAAGGGCAGGTTGACGCCGGATGATTTGGTGGTCGTAGACAATCACGGAAAGAAATTACAGGGGAATCTCTCGCCATCGTCGGAGATGCCCATGCATCTTTTTGTGCTCGAGCGCCGCTCCGAAGTCACAGCCTGCGTTCATGCCCATCCACCCTACGCCACGGCCTTTGCGGTCTCCGGCAAGCGCCTGGCTGACAATGTCTTACCGGAGGTGGTCCTGACTATCGGCTCCATTCCTCTGACCGACTACGCTCCCCCCGGCACTGACGCAGTCCCCCGTTCCCTTGAGCCCTATGTGGATAACCACCACGCGTTTCTCCTACGCAATCACGGGGTACTGACGACCGGCCGTTCCCTGGAGGAAGCCTACAACCGCCTGGAAACGGTTGAGCACTACGCCAAAATCCTGTTTCTGGCGCTGCAACTTGGCAATGTCAACCATATCCCGACCGAGGATTTCAAGCGTCTCGATGACCTTCGCAGGAAACTTGAGCAATTATCCGGGGATCGGCCCTGAGGAACGACGGCATGCCGATCAAAAAGCTGATTATCGACAAGGCGGATCGCCTGTATCAACTCCCTCCGGAACTGCTCGCCGTCGTGGCCGCTGATGAACGTCGCCCCCTGCTCCGGCGTCTCGATGCCATTGACCTTGCTTCCTTCGCATGGCCGCCCCAGATTGACCCTGACTACCTTCCAAACCCCGAGGGAATTCGGCCTGCATCGACTGAACGGATCAATAATCTCAAGGAGGAGCTGATAGCCTGGCTAGCCGCTCAATATGGAGTCCGCCTGACGACCCGGGATCTGTTCATTGGAGGACGTGTATCCACGCTCATGTTTGGCCTGGCATTGGCCTATATCGACACGGGCGACGTCGCTTTCGTACCGGATCTCGGCTTGCCGCTCTACCGAAAGGTCGTTATTGCCGCCGGCGGCGAACCGGCGGGCTACTCGGTCTCTGCTAAAAACAACTGGTCACCAAAATTCGACCGCTTGAATACAGGACTCGGGCGCGTAGCTCGTTTGCTGTTCCTCAACACTCCGCACAATCCGACCGGCGTCGAGTTGAGTGAGAAAGAGCTATCTGATCTGGCCTGGAAAGCCGGCCGAGAAAATATCCTGGTCATCAACGATGCCGCCTATCAAAGCATCTCTGGTCGGAAGCCTGCCTCCCTGCTGGCTGTCGAAGGGGGCAGACGGGTGGGTGTCGAAGTCTACTCATTCTCGTATCAATTCGGCCTTCCTTGGCTGCCGTTTGGATTTGTCGCCGGCAATCGTGAAGTCATAACTGGATTAAAGGCCGCAGCCACGCTCACTCCCGCCTACATTCCAGATTACTATATCGATCTGGCTCTTCCCGCCATTCGCCAGTTCCCCGGGCAAGCGTTGAAGAACACCCGCAGTTTGGTGAACCAGACGGCCGCCGAGGCCGGGAATCTGTTCGGTTTGCTCTCGCTCGAAAACGCCGGGGCCGGCACGGTCCCGTTTGCCTGGGTGCGCATCGAGCGTCGCCGCAATGCTTCCACCATGGCCAGACTTCTCCATCGACGATTCCGCGTGCTGGTCGTGCCGGGCAACGGATTTGGCGAGAACGGCCAGGGGTATCTTCGATTTTCTCTGACAACCGGCTCCAAAGCGTATGTCGAAGCCTACGCCCGTCTCGAAAAGCGCCTGAAACACCTGCATGGAGCCAACGAGGAATGAAGGACGTCATTAGATTGGTCGGCATGTCGTTCTACGGGTATCACGGCCTGACCGCCGCCGAGAAAGAAACCGGCCGCGTGTTTGAAGTCGATGCCGAGCTGGAGACCGATCTGGCCGACGCTGGGCACAGCGACAGCATCTCCGATACGATCGACTACGCGACCGTGTATGGACTCATCCGCGATACGGTCGAAGGCACTGCCTTCTCACTTCTTGAGGCGCTCGCACACGAGCTTGCCGTGATTATCCTTGACAAATTTCCGGTTTACCGGGTAACTTTGAAAGTCCGCAAATTGCATCCACCGTTAGCCGGGCAAGTGAGGCATATCGAAGTGGAAGTCACCCGTTATCAGGGGGATACATCAAAACTAACCGACCGCCAACAGGGACGTACGTGAGGAGATTCAATGACTGAGACTGTATATCTGCTGCTCGGCTCCAACATGGGAGATCGCGAGAAATATCTGCACGAGGCCTTGTCGCGATTGGAGAAGCTTGAAGGACTCGAGATCGTAGCGGTCTCGCCTATTTATGTCTCGGAAGCGAAGGAGATGAAAGGGGAGAATCCATCATTTCTCAATCAGGTCGTTAAAGGCGAGTACCTGTACAGCGCGCTGGAATTGCTCTCAGGTCTGGAGCAAATCGAAGTTCAGTTAGACCGCACCGGCAAGGGCAGGAAACAGGCCCGGACGATTGATTGTGATATTCTCCTGTTCGGCAATCAACACATCGCGACACCCAAACTTACGGTGCCGCATCCCAAGCTTCTGGCGCGCCCGTTCGCTTTGGTGCCGCTTCTGGAAATCGATCCCCTGGCCGTTCACCCGGTGACACATCGGCCGCTCTCGGAACATCTGACCGAAAAAGATCGAAGCACGATACTATTGTTCAAAGATCATGTCGCCCGAAACATTTGAGCCCAATTATATCGCAGTTGAAGGCGTCATCGGCGTCGGCAAGACGACTTTTGCCAAAATGCTGGCTGAGCGGATCGATGCCGAGATCCTTAACGAGGAAGTTTTCGAGAATCCGTTTCTCGCGGATTTCTACAAGAATCGCAAACGTTACGCTCTCCCCTGCCAGCTCTTCTTCTTGATTTCGCGCTATCAGCAACAACAGCAACTCATGGTGCGCGACCTCTTCGCCCAGCGGATAGTCGCCGATTATTTGTTCGCGAAGGATGCTATTTTTGCCTCAGTGGCGCTTTCCGAACGGGAACTGGCGCTATACAACAAGATATCGCCGGCGCTGTCGCAGGATATTCCCAAGCCGGACCTCGTGATTTACCTTCAGGCGCGGACACAAGTGTTGTTGGAGCGCATTCGGAAACGCAATTTCTCGTTCGAGAAACCGATCGACGAAGAGTATCTCGAACTGCTGAATAAGGCGTACGATTACTACTTTTTCCATTACAGCGATACGCCGCTTCTGGTCGTCAAAACCGATGATATCGATTTTGTCAACACGCCTGAGCATTTCGATGATCTGATCACCCAGATTCGCAAGCCGGTGCCCGGCAAGAAATATTACTCTCCCGCCGGGGACCTTAAGGGCAGGCAGCAGGATTATGTCAGTTAACAAACCGCGGTCAAAAATCACGATTCAGACCTTCATATCCAAGAAGGCACAGGGCGAGAAGATCACGGTTCTGACGGCGTACGATTATTTCATCGCTCGCCTGCTCGATCAGGCCGGAATTGACTCGGTATTGGTCGGTGATTCGGCCTCCAATGTCATTCACGGCTACGAAACAACCCTTCCGATCACTATGGACACCATGGTGACCCACACTGCGGCGGTCGCGCGCGGAACCGAGAAGGCGCTGATCATCGCTGACATGCCGTTTCTGTCTTTTCAACCGTCCGAAAAGACCGCCATTCTCAGCGCCGGAAGATTCCTCAAAGAAGGTGGCGCCGAAGCGGTGAAGATCGAAGGCGGCATCGAGATGGTCAAGACCATCAAACGCGTCATCGAGTGCGGTATTCCGGTGATGGGACACATCGGCCTGACGCCGCAATCGATTCATCGTTTTGGCGGTCCCAAAGTCCAGGGGCGCGAGGAACGTTCCAAAGCGTATTTGCTCGAGTCGGCGCTGGCACTCGAAGATGCCGGCTGTTTTTCTATGGTGCTTGAACTTATGGAAAGCTCGATAGCGACTCAGATAACCAAATCATTAAGAACGGCGGCGACAATCGGCATCGGGGCCGGTCCGGGATGCGACGGTCAGGTCCTGGTCATCAACGACATGCTGGGGCTTCGTGATCCCGGCTTCAAGCCTAAGTTTCTTCGTGAATACGCCGACCTGCCGCCGATTATCGCAGATGCTGTCGCGCGATATATTGCCGATGTGAAGTCCGGCGCCTATCCGTCGGACAACGAATCTTACTGATCATCGCAGCGCTCGCTTGCTCATTATCGTGGGGCGCAAACCGCGAACGGAATTCGGGCCGGAGCGGGGTAACTACGGGATGACCGGAACATGGATAGTCTGGAATCGGCTATATCAGGTAAACCCAACTCACAATACCAAGGGAGTTAAGCCATGCTGAAGGAGTTCAAAGAATTCGCCATGCGCGGCAATGTCATGGACATGGCCGTCGGTATCATCATCGGCGCCGCGTTCGGCGCTATCGTTACCTCACTGGTCGGCGATGTCCTCATGCCGCCAATCGGCTTGCTGCTTGGAAATGTCGATTTCTCCAACCTCTTTGTGGTGCTGAAGGACGGTGCGATGGTAGCCGGGCCATATCATTCGCTGGCTGACGCCAGAGCGGCAGGCGCCGTCACGATCAACTATGGCATGTTTATCAATCATGTCATCAGCTTCCTCATTGTGGCATTTTCAGTGTTCATTCTCATTCGAGCTATGAATCGCCTCCAGCGCAAACAGGAAGCTGCCCCGGCTGAACCGACAACCAAAGATTGCCCGTACTGCTTGTCGGCTGTCCCGATCAAGGCCACCAAGTGCGCCCATTGCACCTCTGACCTGAAGGCGTCCGCATAAAGCGAGGAGTCTGGAAATGCGCAAAATCATTATCACCTTCGCGCTTCTTTGCGCTCAGGCCGCCGCCGCTACAGCGGCAGACACGACCGCTGTAGTCGGATGGAAGAAATCGCTGATTGTCGACCTCACCACCACCCAGACCGCCTACTCCGATTCCTGGCAGGGGGGCGAAGCCGGCTCACTCAACTGGGTGTCGAATCTCAACGGCGCCGCCGAGAAGCAGCTGCGCCCCTGGGTTGATTTCCGCAGTACCCTTAAATTGTCGTTCGGTCAGACCATGTCGCAGGACGATTCCACCAAGCAATGGTCCAAACCGCGTAAATCGACCGACCTCATCGACTGGGAAAACGTCGGCCGCTTCACCGTCGACAAATTCGTCGACCCCTACCTCGCGTTCCGCCTCGAATCGCAGTTCATGGACGTTCTGAGTTCTACTCAGAGCGCCTACTTGTCTCCGATGACTCTCACTGAATCGGCCGGTCTTGCTAGAAAATTCCATGATCTCGGCAAGGATGACTTCCTGACGAGCCGCCTGGGGTTTGCGATTCGCCAAACCTTCAAAAAAGCCCTGGTCGCCGACGCTAAGGTAGATTCGACCTACAACGACGGCGGCATCGAATCGGTCACCGATATCTCATCGACCCTGAGAAAGAATCTGCGCTATATCGGCAAGCTGTCGATGTTCAAAGCGCTGTACTTCTCGGAGAAGAATAAGGTCACCGGTACGCCGTTTGCCGACGATTGGAAGGCCGTTCACATTAATCTCGAAAATCAGGTGATAGCCAATGTCACCAAGATTCTGGCCGTGACGATGTACACCCAGTTTTTGTATGATAAACCGATCAGCCACAAAGGCAGGCTGAAAGAAACCCTGGCCTTCGGCTTGACCTTCAAGTTGGCTTAGCCAGCCGATGTAGTTTTCAGGAATAAACGGGAATCTGGCAGGTGGTCATTTCGAAAAGACGCCCGCCAGCGCCAAGACGACCAACGTAACGACTATGACACCGGTCGCTCCGGCGATATACATCCACACCGGGATAATTCGCGCCGTCTTTATCGGCTCGACCGGCGCCTGAGCCAGACGAGCCTCGGTTTCACGCTCGCGACGTTTGAACTCCTCATAATCCATCAGCATCTCGGAGCAGGATTTGTAGCGTTCCGGAACACGAACCGCCAGCAATTTGCGAAGTATCGTCTCGACATCCTCCGGCTGCTGCATCCGGACGTCCTCGAGTTTCAACTTGTCATTCAAATCGTACTCCGGCGTGCGACCGGTCAGAAGCTGATGAAGGATCACCCCCATCGCATAGATATCGCCCACCTTGGACGGCTTATGTTCGGGCGGAGCGTACCAGTTCTTCTTCGTGGCTGCGTCGTAATGCGACGGCATCCCGAAATCGGTCAATCTGACAACGTCTTTGGTGTCAAAGAGAATATTGGACGGGCGCAGATTGCCGTGGACAATGTTATTTTTATGCGCGACGTCGAGCCCGGAGGCCACCTCACAGATGATCCCCATCGCCTTCTGCCACTCGTACTTGCGCACCATGCGCTCCGCTAATGATCCACCCGGCGCGTACTCGGAAATGACGACCGTGGACCGGTTGTCGCCGCCCGAGCCATAGATCGTGTTGATGTTCGGGTGCTTCAGTGTTGCCAGTAACTTGGCTTCCTTGCGGCCCGCCTCACCCCGGCTGTGCTTCTTAATAATATAGAGCTTCTTGTTGACCTTATTCTCCACCAGAATGGTGCTGCCGAACTTGGTCTCCTTGATCGTGTCGAGATAGCGGCAGTGCCCGATAAAAGACTCCGCGCCGCCTAACGACATCTCGTCGTTGGCCTGCATGCCGCCGCCGGCACTGATGATGTTGAGAAGCGCGTCCTTCAACTCGACCGCCGTCTGGTACCGGTCCTTGGGCTCCTGCGCCAGACATTTCTGCACGACGGTGTCGAACGCTTTCGGAATATCGGAATTCACCTCCGAGGGCAGCTTAAAATGCCCCTGCGGTTTCTTGCCGACGAGAATTTCGTATATGATGATCCCAACCGAGTAAATATCAGTGGTCTGATCGACATTGGTTGAGCTGATCTTTTGCTCGGGTGACATATACGACACCGTACCGAGCACGACATCAGTCGACGTCATCTCCGATTCCGGCGCGCCTACGAATTGCGCAATTCCGAAATCCGCCACGCGCGCATTTCCCTGACGGTCGACAAGAATATTGGTCGGTTTGATATCGCGATGAATCACGCCATTCTTGTGAGCATAGTCGAGCGCTTTGCAGACCTGCACCACCATGTCCAGCTTGACGGGAATCGGAATCTTCGGCGATTCCATCACTTCGCGCAGCGAAGTGCCGTCGACAAATTCCATGACGAAATAGTATCGGCCGCCCGCTTTCCCCCGGTCGATAACATGCACGATATTCGGATGACTCAGCCGCGCGATCACCAGTGATTCGCGCTCGAAACGCCGGACGATATCCGAGTCGGTGTTCAAATTGGCCGAGAGGATTTTGATGGCGACGTCGCGATTGAGGGACTCCTGCCGTCCCTTGTAGACCTCGGCAATGCCCCCCTGACCTATCTTACCGGTGAGAATGTAATCACCGATTCTAATCTGCTTTTCTTCTTTTACGCCCGTCACCACTGCAGTCGGATTCCTATCCAAATAAAGAAGGGATAACCGCTTGTGCGATCATCCCTTACTAAGTCGGCAGATGGCTCGAATGAGTTTATTTAACCAGCAACATTTTTTTCGTGTCTGACCCGCCGTCGTAGGTCAGGCGGTAGAAGTAAATCCCGCTCGGCTGTCGAAGAGCGTCGAAAACCACCTCATGTACGCCCGCTTCCATGCGCCCGTTCACCAGCGTAACTACTTTCTGTCCAAGGACATTGAACACCTCAAGCAACACCTGGCTCGACCGGGGCAGTGAATAACTAATCACCGTCGACGGGTTAAACGGGTTAGGATAGTTCTGCGCAAGGCTGAACTGGCTCGGCAGCAAATTGTGGTCCTCGTTCACCGATGTCGGCACCAGAATTCTCACCTGCCCGGCATTGAACCCCGGGAAAAATACTCCTGATCCGCTGCCCGTGTTGTCGGCGATCTCAATACGCGTAGTTATATGAACGGTGTCGCCGAGGACGACGACCAGACTGTCTTTGTTAATCGAGTCTACCGGCACCACCTGCGGTGTCGGCGAAGTGGCGACGTGGAAAAACATTTCGGCGAAATCCAGGTTGACGACATTCAGCGTCGGCACCGGACTCTCGAACGGCGCCAGGATAACTAGGTTCACCGTCTTGGCGACATTGTCGGCGTAGTACGAGGCGCCGAACCCCGAGTCGGCAATCACCGGTGAAAACGTCACCGAATCAAGCGTCAGCGCCGGGCTGACGAACTTCAACGGAACCCTCATGATGGCGAACGGCACGTTGTTGTTGTTGAAATGGACCTTCAAACTAAAATGCGCCCCCGGCAGAACAGTGGTGGAATCGACCGACACCACGCCCGTGTACGGCGGCGGTACCGCCATGACCGAGGCGGAAAGCGCGAACAGCCCCAGCAGCATAATCCATAGATAATTGTTTTTCATTCGAGCCATCCTTTCGACGCAATATAGCGATTTTCCCGTATCTTTGCCTTTCCCTTATCCCAGGCCCATACTCATTCAAACACTCTTTGCGCAAACACTGTGCCGACACGGATGCAAATGGACGCACTCAAAGCCAAACTCCTATCCGGCCCTCCAGCTATAGTCTACGTGTATGATTTTCAATAGGTTACGCGGCCTCCGAGACGTCGACATGTGCGCGCATGCGTGCCGATTTGCGCACTTTTCGTTCACGCACTTGTACGCATAATTCTGCCTGCCGGGCAAACGCTTGCACGTTCGAAGTTCGACAACTTTGGTGGAAAAAGAAAACGGCGCTCATCCACGAAGGGAGAAGCGCCGCAAACCCAAAGTCTGCCTCTGCGATTAGTTCGGATTCCAGTCCGTCTTGATATTGACGAACATCGTCTTATTGTCGCGCCAGACGAAGAAGATCACCTCAGTAGGTTTCTGCGACGTGACCTTCTCCATCACCAACTTCGCATCCTTGATCGATGAGATTGTCGTATCACCGATCTTCTGAATAACATCACCTATCTCCAGACCGCCAACCGATGCCATTCCACCCTGTTTGAGCCCTGAGACGATTACGCCGTTTAGGCTGCCGACATCGATATTCCGCGCCATATAGTCGGAAAAGACAATATCCCTCACGGTAAACTCGAATTCCTTGTCCTCATACACCGGAGCTTCGGTCGCCGTCATCGGCGCCGGCTCCAGCTTGGCGGCAATCTTCATGGTGTCGGTCGCGTGATCGGTCGGCCGGAGGACCGAGAATTCCACCGCCGTACCGGGAGCCATCTCGGCAATGCGGCGCTGAAACACCGGTATCTTCTCGTCCATGTCGATATCCAAAGGCTGGCCGTTGATCTCGTAAATGATATCTCCAATTTGGAGTCCGGCTTTCTCGGCCGGTGAATCCTTGACGATATCATTGATGATGATACCACCCTTGGCCCCGATATGGAGATAATCAGCCAGATCTTTGGTGAGCGCTTGTAAAGATATTCCCAGCCAGGCCCGGTCGACCTCTCCCTTTTTCGGAGGCACCGCAATCATTTTCTGCAATCGTTCGCCGGTAATCACCCCGAGAAGCGGCACGTCGGATTGTCCGAACGACTCAATCATCCCACCGGCGTCCGCGGTCGCCGATGATGGATCCATCAGCGGTCCCAGGATACCTACCGGCACCAACTGCTCGTCATACAGAACAGAACCTACTTCGAGCGGACTAAACCCGACCGTAAGCGGGAATTTCTCCGGAGATTCCACCAGTGTCGATATCATGCCGACATCGGCGGCAATCGGAGGATTCACGAATTCCGGCAGCAGAAGATATCCGGCCAGCCAGCTCCCCAGTTTGAACTGCTGGCCCAGGGCAAATTTAACCGCCTTGAGTTCACCCGGACGCACGCCGGTGATCCTCGCGAACCCAAGCTTGGTAAAGCGGTCGACTCCGACATACTCCGCGGTGTACTTCTTCTTGTCCATCGTAGTTATCTCAATCTTGGTCGGCGTGGTCTTGATGCTCATCCCGTTGAGCGACGGAAACGTGCGGTCGTTGAGTAACTGGGAACCGTCGAAAATCACCAGCCCACTGTCGTCGACAATCGTACCGAGCAACCGGACTTCCTGTTCGTTCGTCTGCATGCCCAGTGACAACTCGATCTTCACGTCGACAATCACCGTATAATCCCGGATCGATTTCTCGAGCATCGGGAAATCAAAATCCTGTGCTTTCGCCGTTACCGGTATAAACGAGGCCAAACAAAGCACGGCCGCAAGTGCCGAACCCACGACGAAAAATCTTCTCCGCTCAGTCATGGATTTCACCCCCTTCTGGAGTCTCAGTCTTGACTAAAACGAGCCTGCTCCCGCCACCTCGCTTGACCATCAGGAGGATCTTATCCGCCTTTGCCTGGGCAAGGTCCGTATACTGATGAACGAAGTCCGCCAAGGTGACTACATTCGTCTTATCGACGCTCACTACTACGTCGCCGGCACGTAATCCGCCCGACTCACCCGCGCCGGCCCGTTTCACGCCGACGACATAGACGCCGACCGTGTCCTTGAGTTGATTTTCCATCAGCATCTGGCGAGTGATCCCTTTGACCGTGAAACCCCAATCAGGGCATTCAAAATCCTCGCCCACCAAATCGCCCAGCGGACGTGTCGTCACCGCGACATTGTAATCCTGGTCCCCGCGCTTCACTTTGAAATTGATCTGTGAGCCCGGCTTGAGACTGGCAATCCTCTTGTAAAACGCCGGCAATTCCTCGACAAATCTCGCCGATACCGGCTTGCCGTCCATCTCTAAAATGAGATCCCCAGCCCGCAGAAACGCAGCTTCGGCCGGTGAACCGGGGTCAACCGATGCAATCAGCACTCCGGAAGCACCATCCGTCCCAAAGTAGTTCTCCAATTCCTGAAGCGCCTGGCAATGAACCCCAATCCAGCTCCGGGTCACCTTGCCATCCTTGAGAATGGCTCTAGTAGCCTCTTTGACGATATTTATGGGAATGGCAAATCCGATATTGTTCGCAAATAACGTCGCCCGCGAGTTAATGCCTATCACCATTCCATTCATATCCACCAGTGGACCGCCGGAGTTGCCCGGGTTGATGGCGGCGTCAGTCTGTATCCACAGGTTGTAATTGCCCGTCTGCTCGCCGCTGGGCAGACGAACGTCGCTGGAAAAATATCGATCTTTGGTTGAAATCACGCCGGCCGAGACCGTCCGTGAGAGCGCCAGCGGCGAACCCATCGCCATCACGTACTGGCCCACCTGCACTGAATCCGAATTACCAAACTCCGCCACGTGAAGTTTCCCCTTGTACGTATCCAGATTCAGTTTGATAACCGCAATGTCGGTCGAAGGATCGCCACCGACATATTGAGCCGTCACCTGCTCTTTATCGCTGAGCGTGCAGATGATCCGCTCCGCCTTGCCGGCGACGTGGTAGTTGGTGACGACATGCCCTTCGGCGTCGAATATGACGCCCGAGCCGACCACTTCCTGCTTCTTCAACTCTCCTGTATTGTAGTCTTTCACCACCGGCTGAATGTGCACGAGCGCCGGTAATACTTTGTCCCGCGCCCGGTAAATGGCTTCCTGCTGCGTGATGGCGACCGCGGCATACACTCCTCCGGCGACAGAAGCTATAAGAAGGCCGGCGATAATTTGTATTCTCATTGTCCCTTTCCGGTTGTTTCGCATGCCGCTTATAACAGCGACCCTGCCATTTGGTTCAATCTCGCGCCATGCGCCAGATACAGGCTGAGAGTATACGCTGTTTGTTACAGACTGAGCAAGCCCATTATTGCTCTCTATCGAGGACGCGACATGACCCCATAAGAAAAGCGGGCCGCCGTCCTCGGCCGCCCGCCTGACCCGATTCGATAATTTCTACTTAAAGTATAGATCGACCGACCCGAGGCCCACATCGAGCTTCAGCCGAAGCCGATCCGTCGCCTTGGCGTAATCCGGCGATTCGTAGACCCCTTTGTGAATCTCATCAACATCGCCGCCATGCACGTCGACCGATGAGAACCAGTTGTCACCGTCGGTCTCAATCCGTACCGGCAATTCGCGCGGGACAATGATATCCGCGGAGCCAAGTCCGATTTCTATATCGGCATTCGATTCCCCGTGGTACTCACCGCGAAAATCGACCGTGAAAGCCCCGGCGCCACCCGAGAACTTCATGAAGTCAAACGAGGCATTGCCCAAATGACTGATCTTGAGACTCGATGCCCCGGCTTCAAACTTAAGGTCCCGGCAACGCTTCGGGTTAGGCGCCGAGAAATCCAGCTTCCCGGACGCCGCCCCGATCTCAATTGACGCGTCCGTTAGCGGTATTCCGCCAAGGTCCATATCGGCCTCGGTAGCGCCGATTTTCAGAATCAAAGCCATCGGATACCGGGTCGAAAACGTGGCGTCCCAGCTATTGTCGTCACTATCCATGTGGATGTGGCTCCGGTGGTCACTCTCCATCGTTAGATGACCGGTCTCACCCCTCACATCGTAGCTGACGTCATAATCGACTCTGTCCGGAGCATAATCTATATCCAACCGGGCAGCATCCTCCATGGCGCTTGGCGAAATGCTCAGCTTACCGGCGCCGAACGTGCATTTTACATCCAGCGATTTTGCCCCCTTTGCTGCAACCGTCTCAGTCTTGTGGACAATTCTCGCTGCAACGACCGACACTGCCGCGGCCAAAATCAGGACACCTGCCGCCACAAGCAACCATTTCCGTTTCATTACTCCTCCGAAGGCAAATAGAGTTTCGACTAATAGGTCTACGAATGGCGATGTGGCAATGTTGCAACGGATACTTATCGGCTGTCAGACGACAGGGGTCCCTGAGGTGATTCCCGGCCCGGGAATCGGGGCGGAACCGGCGGGGCAGCATTGAGGTCAATTGATGGTGCCTGCGGTATCGGCGGCGGCGCCGGCGCCGGGGCTTCCCCTCTGACACTGGGATGCCGCGATCCGAAACTTACATACTGACGATACCCGAACCGGGTTAATAAAGCCGCTCCCAGCCCGGAACAGAACGGATAGACTGAGGCCATAATAGATATTACGAGAAAGAGGATGCCGAATCCGTTGGAGACTGAATCAGAAGCCCCCAGCAGCACGGCCACAACCGCCCATAAGAGCATGAACAGCAGCGTTCCGCCAAGCGCTTCGAGCGTGTTGTTCCGTCGACCGGAGAACAACTTCACGGTAAGCGCCTGACCGATTGAGCCGCCCACGCCAACTACTCCCAGCGCCCCCGCCACCACGTACGCCATCGGCAGAAACGGAACCAGAACGATTCCGACAATCGTGATTATCAAAAGCAGCAACAGCAGCGGAAACATGAAAATGAGCAGGAATCCAAGCAGGAACGATTTCAACCGATGTTCTGCTATACAGCGGCTGAAATTGTCCATCTGCCGAGGAATAAGCGAGAGGGCCAGGAATCCAATTATCAGCAAAAAGAACGTGAAGCCGAGAACGATTACCAGACCCTCGCCTGAAAATGACTTGCTGAACGCGTTGGTCGGAAAATCGAGGAACGGGTCGGTCGTGATCTGTTGCCCCTTGACCTTCGCCCCATTGCGAACGACAATCTCCGGCGCCTTAATATCCCCGTCGACTTGCCCCGATTCAGCGATCATCACGCGCCCGCTGACCGACTGGATGTTTCCCTTGACCCAACCTTTGACCGTCACCCGCCCATAGGCAATGATATCACCGTCCACATACTCTTCATACCCGACCAGTACCGTTCGCTGGAATGGCTTGACCACCTTCTTCTCGGTGCATCGTTGTTCGACCGGCCCCGCAAAAGCTTCATCCGTCGCGCGGGATGCCTCATGGCCCGATGCCGTGCCTGCCGTGGCCGACGGTACAAAGACGTCCTTCTCAAAATCATAGGTCCATTGGTTGCCGTTGCTGTCGACAGCGACCACGCCGTCTGAGGTAAGTTTGATTTCGGTGAAAACGGTGTCGGAAGTCGATCGAGCCGGCTGTTTCGAAGGCGCCTGAGCGTAGGCTGTAGTAGTGCCGATAAGAAGCGCTGTCGCCAGAAGCGCCAGGCCGAATATGACCCGATAACGCATCGTCATGTAACGTCCTATGTACGGACGATCGGCTAAAACTGCGCGACGGAAACGTCGCCGGAAGTCGAGGTCAGCGTGATTTTCACGCCGCCCGAACCCAGTTCGCCGATCATTTGTTTTTTCGACATCGATTTGACCGTCACTGGCACCTCCGATTTGATGTCGCCGGTCTGCGAAGCTATTGCCAGCATTCCGGAGGACTCCTCCGGTATCAGCAGATTGATATTGCCGCTCTGGGTCTCAACAGAGTAATCGCGTCGGCTGTCCAGATTGGTCTGAATCCGCACGTTCCCACTTGCTGTAACCAGATCGAGCGAGCCCCGTTCCTGCTTTATATCGATGTCCGCCGAGGTCGATTTCACCCGAAGATCTCCTTCGATCCACTGCAGCGAGATCTTCCCCATCGCCTGGCGCACGGTCACCGGCCCAAACAGCAGTTCCCCCGCCATCGAACCGGAATTATTATCTACGTTGATTTCCCCCTGAACGCCGGAAAGATTGATATCCGCGGCGCTACTTTTGATCGTCACGTTTCCCTTGGTCTCCGCGACTGTAATCTTGCCCGACACGTTGTCGATTGTCACCTGACAATCAACCGGCACCTGAATAGTCAGATCCACCGACCCCGAGGTCTCGATTCGCCCGCCCAGGATGTTTTTCAAGAACGATTTGTCTTTGTGTTCCGCCAGGAGAAAATCTGCCGACACGACAATCTTCCGTTTGATCTGTTCGACCGAAATCTGCATGTGATCGGCAGCCTCCAGCGCTTCATCCTTGCCGGCGGCCTTGATCTTTTTGACGGCGTCAATAATGACCTGAGGGGCATCTTGGCTACGAATCTCCACCGAGCCGACCGGACAGGTTACCGCCAGCTCGACCGTGTCTCCGGTCTCAATTATCTTCTGATACGGAAAACTATACTCACCGGCAAGCGCCGAAGAGACCGCCAGGCCCCCTGCCATCAACGCCGCTATGATAACGAGCAAAAGACGTCTCACGAAACCAGCCCTTCGCCGATTTACGGCGATTAGAGATTGCGAAGCTTCTTCTTCAGAAGCTCCCGGGCCCGGAATATCCGGGCTTTTACCGTACCTACCGGTACGTTCAATAAATCGGCTATTTCCTCGTACGATTTATCGTCTTTGTGGCGATACACGATGACGTCGCGATATTTCTTCGGTAACGATTCGATGGCCTCTTCGATGCTGATATTTCGCTCTTTTTGCTCTAGGTCCCGTTCCGGATGGTAGGAATAATCTGCCACCTCCAGCTCGACCTCACCGTCCCTGGTCTCCAGGGGACGGTCCAGGGACAGGGCCTGAATACGCTTCTTGCGCAGGAAATCGATCGACGTATTGGCGGCAATCTTATACAACCATGTAGAGAATCGATACTCCGAGCGATAGCTGGCCAGGGCCGAAAAGGCCTTCATAAACGTCTCCTGCACCAAGTCATTGGCCACATCGTCGTTGTGGACGATCTTGTTGACAATGTGGTAGATCGCCGCCCGATGCCGCTCCATAAGGCCGGCATACGCCTTCTGGCTGCCGGCGAGGGCTTCGTCTATCAGAATGCTGTCATCGTCCTGCAAGCAACTCCTACTTTCGTTTACGGGCTCCGTCCGACTGCTGTTTCAAGCCGGGACCGAATATAATACAATAAGGACGGTCTGGTACACAACAACTGTCTGGCTCCACCGGAG
>DATKJY010000191.1:0-2629 GCA_035543175.1 Candidatus Acidiferrum sp. | reverse complement strand
ATCGTTCTGGATTACGTCAAACGGGAATATCTCGAAGAAGGGGATGACGACATCAATTTTGACACGCCGCTGATTTCCGGCGGGATTGTCGATTCGTTTTCGATGGTGTCACTGAAGCGGTTTCTGGAGAACAAATACAAGATCTCCATCCCCGATGACAAGGCGACTCCGGAGGCGTTTGATTCCGTGAACAAGATCACGAAACTGGTACAGGAGTTCATAAAGTAGATCGAATGCGGCCCTCGATGGCGACATTGACGGCCGCTCGCAGAATAACGCCGGGTCACGAACGATCGTCCCGGTTTCTTTTTCCGTAAGGAGTCAGGATATGGGATACAGCGATAAGGTGCGGGGGATTTACCAGGAGCAGATTAAGCAGATTCAGAGTGCGGGGATTTTCAAACAGGAGCGGTTCATCCATTCGTCGCAGGCGGCGGACATCGAGGTCGAATTTCCGACCGGGGCGTCGCTACAGAAGGTCATCAACATGTGCGCGAACAACTACCTCGGACTGTCGAGCCATCCGGCGGTAATCAAAGCGGCGCATGAGGGACTTGACACTCGTGGCTACGGGATGTCATCGGTGCGGTTCATTTGCGGCACGCAGGATATTCATCACGAACTGGAAGACCGGGTCAGTAAATTCCTGGGCACCGAGGCGACGATTCTGTTCCCGTCGTGCATGGACGCTAATGCCGGTGTATTTGAAGCAATTTTGACGAAAGATGACGTCATGATTTCGGACCGCTTGGTGCATGCTTCGCTTATCGACGGGATTCGTCTGTGCAGCGCGATGCAGGATACGTACAAGCACGCCAACATGGAGCATCTCGAAGAAAAATTGCAGCTTCATTCCGACAAGCGGCTCAAGGTGATCATCACCGACGGCGTGTTTTCGATGGACGGCGACACGGCGCCGCTTGACAAGATTGTCGAACTGGGCGAGAAATACGATGCTATGGTGCTGGTGGATGACTCGCATGCCTCGGGATTTATCGGCAAGACCGGTCGTGGCACGCACGAGAAGTACGGCGTGGTCGGCAGAATCGACGTCATCACGACGACTTTCGGCAAAGCACTCGGAGGTGCCTCGGGCGGCTGCGTGTCGGGACGCCGGGAGCTGGTCGAGATGTGCCGTCAGAAAGCGCGGCCGTATTTGTTCTCGAACACGATCGCCCCGGTGGTGGTATCGGGCGTGCTGAAAGTGCTCGAGATTCTTTCGCAGAGCACGGAGCGCCGGGACAAGCTCGAAGCGAATACTGCGTACTGGCGGAAGGGTTTGTCAGAAGCCGGGTTTATCCTCAAGGAAGGGGATACGCCGATCGTGCCGGTGATGCTGTTCAACGCCAAGCTGTCGCAGGACATCTCGCGCGATCTTTACGCCGAGGGAATCTACGCTATCGGGTTCTTCTTCCCGGTGGTGCCGCAGGGACAGGCGCGGATACGCACGCAGATTTCGGCGGGTCACGAGATTCACCACCTTGACAAAGCGCTGGCGGCGTTCACCAAGGTTGGCAAGAAGTACGATATTCTCGGCAAGACCAAGCAGGAGATTATCGAGAAGTACGGGATGTAAGTCCTGTCGGGGCGGCGCTCCGAGAGGAGGCCGCCCTGTTTCTTCAGCCTTCGTCACTCCCTCTTTGGAACTCATTAAGTCTCAAATTGTTTGATGTAATGATCGGGCTGCCCGACAGGGCAGAAATTCATATACACTGATTTGAAGGAACGCGGGCGCTATGCCGTTGGACAGATTTCTTGCGGGGCTGGATCGCGAACTGGCCGAATTCGAAGCAGGCGGAATTGCCAAAGGCCCGGAGCCAATAGTCACCGAAGTTATCCGGCCGCGCGGCGACAAAGGGACGCGCGTGCGATTGGCCGGGTGCGGTGACCGGGAATTCATACGGATGAACTCCAACTCGTATCTGGGCCTGTCCGTTCGAGAAGAGGTCATCAAAGCCGCCGAGGGCGGGGCCGCAAGGTACGGTGCCGGGCCCGGAGCGGTGCGGTTCATCAGCGGAACCTATGAGCCACACACTCGTCTCGAGCAGCGTCTGGCGGCGTTTCACGGCCGTGAAGACTGCATGCTCACCAACTCGGCGTACACATCGGTGATGGGCGTGGTAGTGACCCTGACGACGCCTGAGACAATCATCATATCCGACGAGTTGAATCACAACTGCATAATCAGCGCGGTTCGCCTGGCGCGGCCGAAAGACAGAATCGTGTATAAACATCTGGATATGGCTGATCTCGAAAAACGAATTGTCGCATCGATCGGAAAAGGTACGACCGTACTGATTATCACCGACGGCATCTTCAGCATGCGTGGCGAATACGCGCCACTGGACCGGATTGTCGAATTGGCGAAACGACATGACGATAAATATCCGAGAGGGATACTGGTCGTGGTCGATGACTCACATGGTGTGGGTGCGCTCGGTCAGACCGGCCGGGGGACCGAAGAACTCACCGGTGTTCATGCCGACGTTCTGGTTGCGACATTGGGGAAAGCACTCGCGGTAAATGGCGGATATATCGTTTCTGAAAAGGACGTACTGAAGTACCTTCGGCAGAAGAACCCGCTTTATATCTACACCAATCCGATCACGCCGGCGGAGGCAATGTCGGC
>DATKJY010000190.1:0-6523 GCA_035543175.1 Candidatus Acidiferrum sp. | reverse complement strand
TCGCCTTTACGGCCGACGTGGGCGGCGTGGCAATTCTGGCAATCGACATCGGCCATGGGGAACCCCTTGTGTGCCGCAACAGCGACGGCAGTGGTAAGGTCGTGGCAGCCGGTGCAGAGTTGTTGTTTGGTCTTAACGAGCAACGCAGGTTGCTTGCCGGCATGCGGTTGGTGACAGGCTAAGCACTGGCCGTTGCGGGCCGGGACGTGGACGGTACCATCGGCCATCTTCTTCTTGAGGTCAGTGTGACAAGTCAAGCAGAGGGCTTCAATCGGTTTCGCCGTCAGTTTTTCATTGTTCGAGGCGTGCGGCACGTGGCAGTCGAGGCATTTGCCGGTCTTGAACGGTTGATGGACGACCGGCTCGCTGGCGAGTTCCTTGAAATCGCTGTGGCATGACAGGCAGAGGTCATTGCCGCTTCGTTTGAGGAATTTAGCATTGTCGGAGCCGTGCGCCGAATGGCAGGAGGTACATTCTCCGGCCTCAAACGGCGGATGCTGGAATTTCTTAGTCATCTCTTCTTTGGCCGTTTCGTGACACGAGGCGCAGACTTCGTTTATGGCGCCAACGAGTTTGACTTTGCCATCGGGCCCTTGCGTATGACAATCGTCGCAGGATTTCTCTTCATACGGCGGATGGCTATTGGCGCGGAGCAGTTTCGGTCTCTCCGAAATGTGCGGATTGTGGCAGTCGAGGCAGTCGGCGCCGGCAAGGTTGTAGTTATTGTGTTTGGCGCTCAAGGTTGAATCGATGGCGTGACAGGCTCCGCACAGAGCAGCGGCGGAGTCTCTTACGAACCCTTCATGATCTGAGCCGTGGGGGGCGTGGCAGGCATCGCACTTGCCATCCTCAACCGGTTTGTGAACGCCCTGTTTGCGGAATGCTTCGACCAGATTCTCATGGCACGTGTAGCAGAGGTCGGCGCGTTTCTCGCTCAGGTTAGGAGTTCGGCTAATCGGGATGCCGTTGACCACGATCTTCTGGGCGCGGCCGGTCAGAAGTTTATCACGCATCGAACCATGAGGGTTATGGCAGCCCGCGCAATCCCCCTGGGCGGCGGGTGTATGTACGAATTCTTTCGTCAGATTGAGCGACGTGCTGTCGTGACAACTTTCGCAGAGCTGTTTTTCGGGCGCATTCAGGAGATTGTCCTGGGCGGAGAAGTGAGGCACGTGGCAGGTCCGGCAATCCTCGGTAGCAGGAGGATGCGGCACTTTCATTTTCGTGCGATCGACAATTTCCGAGTGGCACTGGACACAGAGTTTGGGACCATCATCGCGAACGAGGTGGTCGCGATTACTATAATGGGGCACGTGACAGGCGGCACAGTCCTTAGTCATATAGGGGATATGCTGCGACGCCATTCCGGCTGAAGCCTGATCGGGCGCGTGACAATCGCCGCATAATTGACTTGGATCTTTGCGGAGGATATTCGCCGTCAAACCCTGGTGCGGATTGTGGCATTGCAGGCAATCTTCCGCTCCGGCGTGCACAACTTTGGCCGAGTCGCGCGCAGTCGCAAAATCTTTGTGGCAATCCAAGCAGAGTGAGGCATCGGATTTCTTGAGCAGCGATTTGTGGTCCGAGCCATGAATTTCGTGACAGGAACCGCATTGACCGTCCACAGCGGGAGAATGCGGTGTCAGGCTCTTGCCGCCGATTACGTCGGCGTGGCACTGCGAGCAAAGCGTGAGTTCATCCTGCTTCAGCAGATGAGGGTACCGAGAGGCATGCGAATCGTGGCAGTTGTCGCAATTGGCAGCTTCGACAGCGGCATGCGGAAAGGCTTTCTTAGGAGCGTTAGCTTCATCGGCGTGACAATTGGCGCAGATGTTGCCGGGGGTGATACCTTCGGCAAACGTGACTTTGTTGGCGGAGTCAGGCAGCGAGTGGCAGGTTTCGCAGTCGCCTGCGGCCACCGGAGCGTGGGTCATCTCCGACATCAGTCCTTTGTTATTTGAGGAGTGGCCGGAGTGGCAGTCGATGCAACTAAGACTCTCGGCATGTTTTCCGGCATGGGCCTCTTGAATATTCTTGTCAGTGATGTTGTGGCACCCCATACACAGCGTTTTGGGTTCAGCTTTCAGCAACGCGGGGTGGAGGCTGCTGTGGGCTTCGTGACAAGCGACGCAATTGAGTTTCGCGAACGGATCGTGCGGCACTTTGCCGTTCAGAGCGAGAGTCAAATCATCCTTGTGGCACTGCAGACAGGCATCGGGGTCATCGGCGCCTTCCGGACCCTTCTTTAAGAGAGCGTGTTTGTCGGAAGAATGCGGGTCGTGGCAGTCCCAGCAAATTCCTTTTTCCACCGGAAAATGCTGCGTACCGACGGCGAATTTATCTTTGACGTCCTTGTGGCAGGAATAGCAGAGCTGGGCCGTCTGATCGACGAGAATCAGCGAATTGGCGAAGCCGTGCCGTTTGTGACAGATCTCGCAATTTTGTTCCTTGACCGGTTGGTGGATATTCTTGCGAGAGGAGAATTCGGTTTCCTCCTTTTTGTGGCAGTCGTAGCACTTCTTGGCGGCGTCGGCCGGATTCGCCCACAATAAGAGAGCAATGCCGGCGGCCCAGATGATGCCGTGATAACGCGGTATCCTGGAGCGGTTCATGGCTCCTCCTATTTGGCGTCCGGGGCTTTGATGTATTTGTCCGGGACTCGGTATTCCAGCATGCGGAACGCGAAGAAAGCGTTACGCCGGAAATGGGGAGCGCCGCCGAATTTGAAGGCCCAGCTTTCCTGCTGCAGCCGTCCGCCATTGACTACCATGAGGTGTGCGGCGGGATTTCTCAAGGTGTCTGAGACCTGTATGACTTTGCCGCTGTCGGCCCCGGAGAAGTTGATGCTGAAATCCGGATTGAAGCCGAAGACATACGCTGTATCTTTTTCGTCTTCGCCGAGAGCAAATGGCTGACCGAAGAAGACGGTGTCGACCTGGAGGAAATTCGTAAAGATGCGGTGAGTGGTTTCGATGACGAACCATCCCGCGGTCGTGTCAACTTGCGGAATCACCGCTACTGGCTTGGGCACAGTGTCGATCATCGGAGGATGATTAGGACCGGGGGTGCCTTGCGGATGAGCCGGCTGAGTCTGCTGGCCGAAGGCAAATGGTGAGATGAGCAATGCCAACACGAACGCCGCGCCCTGAATGCTTCGGGAAATCCGTTTCATGTATCCTCTGAACGTCTTGTCACCATACGAGTTATGTCAACTTTGTGAAAAAGGTAACCAAATTTGTCCACATGTCAAGCGATATTTGGAAATCGCGAGGATACAATCGATCAAAACAAAGAGCGGGATTCTCTTTGATTAGGAATCATTATGAAATGGTGAAGATTAGATCACTCGAGTTGGTGACACGCTTGACAGAGATCCGTTTGATTTGCGAACTCGACTAAATGCCAGCGAGTTGTCGCAGTCAGCGAATGGCAGGTCTGACATTCGATGCGACCTTCAAAGAGAACAATCCGAGAATCGATTTGCGCTCGGATACGGTTACCGGAAGCTCTGGCGCCGGGAGATACAATTATTCCGAGAGGATGGTAGCCGTGATCTGAGAACCGAGGCACCGCAGTGCCTGCGGGCAGAACATTCGGTGGTATGGCCGAAGATTCGGTATGGCAGACCAGGCAGAGTTGCGATGGAGTGAGTCCGGTGGGAGCGAGGTAATTGGAATGGAATAAAGCTGCGGCGGACTTGTGAGCGGGTGAAAGGGATGCAAGATTCTCTCTTTGGCCGTGGCAGGTAAAACACTCGCCGAGCTGCCCGGTGTTGTTGTAGACAAATTCGAATCTGTTCCCTTCGGCCGATATAGACGAGGTGGAATGGAATGAATGACAGTCGAGGCAAGACCTCTTGGCATCCTGATGAAACCTGAGAGATGATTTCGCATCTGCCTCAGCGAGCTTGAGGTGACAGTCGTGGCAGCGGGCACCGAGATCGGAAGCGGTAACCGAAGTCTCATCGGTGGCGGCGAGGATGCTGTGGCAGTTCGAACAGGGAATGCTCTGATGCTCGGCGGTGCCGAAGTCGCCGGCTTCGCCGTTGGGAATGAGCAGAGCCGGCGCGACAGGAATTATCAACACCGAGAGTAATCTCAGTGCGGTCGTGACCCCCATGGAGCGCATATGCGCATATTATCGGCGCATAAGCGGTCGGAGCGAACACGGCAGTATGTCTCTGTATAAAGGTTGGGCAACAACCCACAACCAGGAGTAGGGGGTAATCCCCATACACGCAGTTCTCAGCCGGAGTGATGGTTGCTTTTAAACCTGCTCAGCACGAAGTCTACCTGTACTATCCTTACGAGCTCGAGCTTTACGGACAACCCGGAAGCGACAAACTGAAAAAGAGGTAATCGATTCACGCCTGGAGATCCGATATATCGATACTTCCGGACCTATCAACGTCGCTGGCGGCGAAACATGTTCCGGGAGAACCGGAGAAAAAGAGGTAATCAATCAGCATCTGAAGGTCGGAAATATCGATGCTGCCGGACTGATCGACATCGCCGGTGGTACCGTGACAGCACGCCGGGGTCGCTACATGGATCGTATCCACCATACCGAGACCCTGGTGGAACGTGCAATGATAGGGGAACGGGCCCGGACCATCGGCGGCGCTCAAGACGACGTCGAAATGCTGATCCATCGTGCTCATCGTGCCGGAGTTCCAGCTCTTAGGCGAGGTGGCGTCGGAAGTGGTGGTATGGACGCCGGAGTTCAGTATCCAGCGAACGGTATCTCCGGGGTGAACCGTGGTATTTGTCGGCAAGAACATGTAATCGCTCATGCCGATAGTGTGGATGGCGGCCTGCGGGATACCGGGGAAGAGCACCGCAATGACCGACGCTGCAAGGGCTGCCGTTAACGTCCTGTACTTCATAGGTCCTCCACTGACTCAGGGTGCGGTTTAGCGAGAATCTAGCCGGCGACAGAGGCTGTTTTGACAGCGGCACCGCCGACTCTCATACTATTGCTATCGTGGTCGTACTGTATCTATATTGTCAAAGAAAACGGACGGCTGCGGCACTGCTGCAGCCTGGGATCGACGTGAGGAGATGAACTATGTGCGGACGTTACACGCTGGCCACACAACTCGAGCTGCTCGAGCCACGGTTCGGCGTCGACGCCGGGTCGGCGCAACATATACCGAGATACAACATTGCGCCGGGGCAGATGGTTCCGGTTGTGACCGCCGAAAATGGACGCATGCTCTCCATGATGCGATGGGGGCTGGTGCCGTCGTGGGCCAAGGATGAATCGGTCGGGTACCGCATGATTAACGCGCGGGCCGAGACGGTGGCGGAGAAACCGAGTTTCCGGAAGGCGCTGGAGAGCCGTCGCTGTCTGGTGCCGGCCGACGGCTTCTTCGAGTGGCGTAAAGAGCTGGGGGGAAGCGTAAAGACGCCGGTGCGGTTCGTGCTGAAGGACCGCTCGCTGTTCGCATTTGCCGGCTTATGGGAGCGCTGGAAGCAGCCCGATGGGAAGGATCTGCTGACGTACACTATTATCACGACCGGGGCCAATGAGCTGGTGCGACCGATACACGATCGCATGCCGGTTATTCTCGGGCGAAGCGATGAGGGTAGATGGCTGGACGTGTCGACGGGTAAAGGGAAAGGACCGGTGGATCTGCTTGCCCCGTTTCCGGCTTCGGAAATGGAGGTCTATGAGGTGTCGACGGCGGTCAACTCTCCGAGGAACGACGTGCCGGCCTGTATTGAGCCGGTATTATAAATGAGCGCAAGAAAAGGCTTGACATAAGAGAGTGAAATATCTATATTGGCGTCGAGAGCAGAGCCTCTGGGCGGTAAAGTATCGACCCCGTCACTTGTCGTGATACGACCGGCGTCTGCTTTCGGAAACATTTCTAAAGTATTCGTTGTCCCCCCGGCGGAGCCGGGGGGCATTTTTATTGTGCTTTTTGAGGGTATCAGGGGGTCGGTAAACAGGGTTTGCCCTTACGGGCAGGCGGGCAGAGGCAAGCTGAAGAATAGAAATTCGATGAGACTGGTGACATCGCCGATATCGACGGCGCCGCTTTTGTCCACGTCATTTTCTTGCGGGCAATCGGATATCGGTCCGTTGTTGAACAGATAATCGATAAGGTCAGAGAGGTCTGATATATCGACGATGTCGTTGGTATCGCCATCGATGTTACCGGTGACTCCTTTGCAGCAGAGTGTGAAATCGCATTCATCGGGGATGCCGTTATGATTGACATCCTTTGCTGTGCCGTTCTGAATATCAAAGTCATCGCGAACACCGTTGCCGTTGCAGTCGGCGAGGACTGTCCAGGTAAGTGTATTCGAAATATCGTGCCCACGAACCATCGTTGTCCGATAGCTAATCTTGAGACTCAATGTGCCCCAAGCGGGGAGTCCGGCATGGTACAAGTCGGGTGCGCTCAGAGTGATAGAGGAGCCGGTCGCTCCTGGGATCGGCGTTGAATTCAGAGACCATTGATAGGTCAAACCACCGATAGGGAGGCCGATCACTTCAAAGGGAACTTCGGTGGCGG
>DATKJY010000189.1:0-3589 GCA_035543175.1 Candidatus Acidiferrum sp. | reverse complement strand
GGTGGTCATATCCAGCGCCAGTCCCTCGATCTTGACCTCGAGCATGTTCATACAATCAGCTCTTCTTTATCACCCAGAGCTTGAGATTCGCGGTTACATCCTTGTCGACCCGAATCGGCACCGTATACACACCCAGCGCCTTAATCGGTTCATCGAGCATCACCGCCCGTTTGTCGACAATCACTCCTTCGGGTTCCATCAGGCGAACGATTTCCTGAGGCGTGACCGAGCCGAACACTTTGTCTTCTTCACCGACGAGCACCTCGGCCGATAGCGACAGGCGCTCGATCTTATCTTTAACAACTTCAGCGGCCTTCCGACGCTTCCGTTCGCGAATATCTTTTTGTTTGGATATCTCGCCGACCGCCTTCAGGTTGGCTTTCGTCGCCGGAATGGCCAGGTTGCGGGGGATCAGAAAATTCCGCCCGTAGCCGTCTTTTACGTCCACCGTCTGTCCGGCCAGACCGACATCTTCAACATCTTCGCGTAGTATGACTTTCATACTGTCCTCATCTCTCAATATAGGGAGCCGTTTTCGTTTTCGAAACTGGTCTTTGCCCCGCCGACTTTTCGCCAGTCAGCGAAGCCGTCAACAAAGCCCAGCAGCACGGTTACGATAAATCCGGCCAGCTGGGTAAAGAACAATAACAGATAAAACAATATACGCATGAAGCGCGGCAGCCCCAGCCGCCGCATATAAAACTCTATCAGCGCCAAACCGGTCACGCAATAGAATATCGCCAGCACCGCTAGAAGATTGTCGGCCACCATCGTGATGGTCTCGCCGCCGATCAACCGAAGCACCGTTCCGACGATCACCGCGCCGGTTACCGCAAACGGCATCTTCCATAGGATGAAAGATTCCATCGGTGTCGGCTCAGTATTGCTCCGTGCGGTGCTGCCATAAAACCACAGGTAACCGATACTGAACTGCGCCACACCGCTCATGAGCAAGGAGGCCGGTGTCAGACGAATGGTTACATCCAGAAGTTTCTGCAGTGCGGCCGTGTACTCTTTGACCATCTCGGCCGAGTACCCGCTCGCCTGCAAATTGCTCGTGAAATCCTGGATCAGCATGCTGCCAAGAGCCGTCGCCATATGCATGAGCTCGGCCCACTTGGGCGCATAAAGCGCCACGGCAAAGACGGCCGCTAAACCGGCACCCGCCAGGTAAACCGTCAGGCGACGGCGCCCTTCGGCAGCCATCCGACCCATAATCACGCCGGGCAAGAACACCATGCTCCACCCGCAGATCAATAGCCAGATTTCGTCGAGCCCGGTCACCAGATAGCCGATCACCGCTCCTCCGACTCCGCCAAACCAAAGGAGATAGGCATAGCGCCGGTACGCCAGCGAGGCTATTCCGTAGTAGAGATAGATCCCCAATACGTAAGCCACTGCCGCCAGGGCCATCGCTGCCACCATCGTCTGGCGGGCCGTGTCGGTTCCGGTCCGAAGGGCCGGATACAGAAGCATGGCCGCGACAATTAGGCCGACATAAAACCGATTTCGCCCCGCCGGTACGGCAGCGACGACTTCGGCCTTGAGTTCGCTATCAGCGGAAGGATTCACTGACAAACGCCAATATGGCCATGTGGCGACTCCGCTTCACGGCCTGGGTCAGTTTCCGCTGGTGTATCGCGCAATTGCCGGAGATCCGGCGCGGCACGATCTTCCCGCGCTCCGTCACGAACCGGCGAAGCAGCCGCTCGTCTTTGTAATCGATATAGTTCAGTCGATTCTCACAGAAACGGCATACTTTTCTGCGTCGTCTAGTTTCGCCGTATTCAGCCATCATCATATCCTTTGTTTACAGTTCATCTCGTTCAAGGTCTGCCACGGGCTCGAACGAATTCTCGCCCGAGTCCGCTATCTGAAATGGAGATTCTTCCCGCTCCGGACGGTCTTCCTGCGACGGGATCGGTTCTCCGGCCGACTCCTGCATCGGCGCCTGATTCCGTTCCGCCTGTAAGTCCTCGAAACTGCCGTCGCCCCGGTACACCCGAATGCGCAGCGCCCGGATTTCGACAAACGATCTCCGCACGCCGTCGTTGGAATCGCGCACCCGGCTCTTCAACTCACCGTCGATCTGCACCGGAGTCCCCTTTTGAAGGTACTTCCGGCAATTCTCGGCCAGCGTGTGCCAGGCGGCGACGCCGACATAGCAGGTTTCTTCCTTGGGTCTTCCCTCGGTGTCATGGTATCGCTTGTGGGCGATAATTCTAAAATTACAGACCGGCTGCCCGGAGTTGGTCTGCCGGTATTCCGGCTCCCGTGCCACCCGACCGCTGATCGTAATTTTGTTTACATATGGTAGATCAAATTTATCCATCACACGCTCCCTGCCGGCAAATCGATCACAACTCTTCTTCGTCGCTCGATTCCTGAGTCTCCTCGGGGAGCGCCGGTTCTTCAGGTACCGGTTCTTCCGCGACAGGAGCCACCGGTTCGGCGGCCTTAGCTACCGGCGCGGCCGGAGCGTACTCACGGCGTTCGCCGCGGGAAGGCCGATCCTCACGATCCTCTCGACCAAAGCGACCCTCACGACCGTCGCGACCTTCACGCCCTTCGCCTCTCTCGTCAGGGGCGGCGACGATAGCCGCGTAAGAGTCACGGCGATCCTTGATCGCTTCCAGATCCCCTTCGAACAAAGTGGTCAGGTAGCGAACATACGGCTCTTCCAGACGATAATGCCGGTCGAGGGCAGTCAGCACCGACGATGGCGCCTGGAAAATGAAGTTGGCGTAGTATCCCTGTGTCAGGCCCTTGATCTCATATGCGAGACGACGGGTGCCGATGCGATCTTCGAACTCAATCTTACCACCGCCGGCAATAATGAGATCGGAGACGGCCTTGACCTGGCGGTCAATCGACGCATCATCTGACTGGGGGTTGACAATAAAGGTGGTCTCGTATAAACGCACGAGTAATCCTCCCTGTGGACGTTGGTTTAAGGTCAAACGGCTTCGCTAAAAACTCAGGTTGTTTCCGGCGAAGCAGGGTTAACATTATATTTCGACATCGCTTCATCGAAACGATTCGATATGACAAAGAGCACGGCATCGGCGGCCCGGCTCACCATCTGGTCGACCCGCTCCCGCTCACTCGGACTGAACCGTCCGAGTACATATTCTACAACATCAGCTCCCGTCGGGACCGGCCCGATACCAAGACGGAGTCTCGGAAATTCATCGGTGCCTAACGTCTCGATCAACGAGCTGAGGCCGTTATGACCGCCATCGGAGCCGGAAGCGCGGATTCTGAGCGTCTCCAGAGGGAGATTGAAATCATCCACGACCACCAGCATCTCGTGCGGCGGAATTCCAGTTTCAAAGAGCAGCTTCTTGGCGGCGACACCCGAGAGGTTCATGTACGTCCTCGGCCATCCGAGAACAACTTCCCGCTCCTCGGTTTTGGCAACCGCCCATGAGTACTCGTCGGTACTGGATCGGGTCTCGGCCTTCAGCATCGCGCTGACTCGGTCAACAACATCGAATCCGAGGTTGTGCCGGGTGGCGGCGTATTTTCGACCGATATTCCCTAAGCCAAGCACCAGTGAGATCATTACTCAACAGGGCCATCGCCCCGC
>DATKJY010000188.1:0-4889 GCA_035543175.1 Candidatus Acidiferrum sp. | reverse complement strand
CGTAGTTTTGAATATGATCAATTGCCCGACGCTGGTGCTGGACAAGAACGCGTTTAACCTCACGGTCTACCCGAATCAGGAAGCTTTTGTAGCTGATTCGATCAAGGTGACGAGCAGCGGGCCGGGCGAAATCAAGTGGTTTGTGGCGGGAATCGTTCCGGACAGCATTCAGCTCGGCGCATTTTCGGGCACGACTCCTTCGGTGATACCGTTTACGTTCCATTCCAATCACGGTGACACCGGGACATTCCAGTACTGCTTCGGTATTGTCGACTCATCGAGTCACTGCGGCGACACGATGCGGACGGTCTGCGTAAATGTGCACGTGGTTTCGAAGCCGTGCTATCGCATAGTCATGAGCGATACTATCTTCACGTTCACGGCATGGCAGGACAGCACGACTACCACTCCGCCGTATCGCACGATGCAGGTTTTCAGTTCCGACTCGCTGCACAACTTCCCGGTCGAAGTCAAGGCTCCGCTCAATGTCAACTGGGTGACATTCATCCATGGCGCGGATACTTCGACGAGTTCGATAACGGTTATCACTCCTGCGCAGGTGATGATCCTGACCAACCCGGTGGGGCTGCCGCTGGGCAGTAATTTCGCCAACTGTGTCGCGCAGAGCACCGATTCGAGCGTGTGTGATCCGAAGAGCAGAGGATTCGGAGTGCAGTTGACGATCAACAAGGTGATCGTTCCGAGCACCGACACGATATCGGTGGCGACGGTTCCGGCGGTTCCGGGCATGCAGGTGAATGTGCCGATCACTTTCGTGAACAGTTGCCCCATCGAAAGCCTGTCCGTATTTGTCAGTATTCCGATGTGGCCGTTCGTAGTGCCCGAGAGCCTGACATTCGACGGCTCACGGGTTGCGTATGTGACCAACAAGGGCTATAGCATCATGGGGGGCGAAATCGACGGGTTCAATATTTGGGTCAAGCCGGCTCCGGGCGATTCACTCATACCGGCCGGAAAAGGTCTTCTGGCCAACATGATATTTGTCGTACCGCCGGCTTATACCGGCAATTTCGCTCAGATGAATCCGTACGGCTATTTCTACCGCAACTGCGGTCTGGGCACGAAACTCGAAAATCCTGAGTCCATTCAGGGCGGAATCGTTGTCGACACGACTCAGGACTTCATTTGCGGATTTGTTGTCGATACGGCGGGCGTGCAGATTCCCGGCGCGACCGTACAGCTCTGGCATCCGTTCCCGACCAGCGGCCCGCTGGCAGTGACGACCTCGACGGAAATCGGATCGTTCGCCCTGCAGGGGAACTATCCGGTGCCGTTCGATCTGTATGCGTACAAGCCGGGCTATTATCCCGGTAAGGTGACCAATCTCAATTTCGGCGCCAAGGGCGTGAAGATCGTTCTGAAGCCTCTGTCGCCGGTTCATACGACCAGTCAGTGGGTCGATTACTATTGCGCCACGAACCTGCTGTACAACGCCACGCTTCCGGTCGGCTCGGTGGTCGAAGCCATCACGCCGGGCGGTCTGCTGGTAGGACAGTTCTACGTGACCGATTCCGGCAAATACGGTTTCATGCCGGTGTATCGCGCCAACGACACGCTGACGGATACGCTCGGCGCTCAGACAGGTGAAGTGATCACGTTCCTGGTTAACGGCGCTCAGGCGATTGCCGACGGCGACGTGACCTATCCAGCTACATATGCCAAGGTCCAGGTTTGCCTCAGTGCCGGCGCAACCGAAACGAAGACTTGTCAGCTGCAGGCCGGATGGAACCTCGTATCGTGGAACATGTATCCCGACAACAGCGCACTGCCCGATATCCTCACGTCGCTCGGCAACAGTGTCGACGTGGTGCTTGGATTTGAAGGGGGCGGTCTAACCTACGATCCTGAGTTGCCGCAGTTCTCAACCTTGTGGTCGACTGATCCGTTCAGCGGCTACTGGATCAAGATCAAAGACGGCTTCTCACCGACGCTGACGTTGAACGGCATTCCAGTGCCGGTCAACACCGACATCAAAGTGTACTCCGGCTGGAACTTGGTCAGCTACCTGCCGAACACAAACATGGCGCCGGCCGACGCGCTGGCGTCGCTTGGCAACACGCTTCAGATTGCCTATGGATTCACCAACGGAATCCAGATCTACAAGCCGGGCATGGGGAACTTCAACACCCTTACCTCGATGGGCACCTGCAACGGGTACTGGGTGAAAGTGAACCAGGACGGCGATCTGGTATATCCGGGTGGCGGCACGGTCGTAGTTGCGGCCAAGGAGTCTCCGCAGTCTCGGGCGGCCAGGCTGGCGGCGGCTAAGGATGTTGTCCCGACGACCAATTGGGTGAACCTCTATTCGGCCAACCTGATGTTTGACGGCAAAAAGGTGCAGGCGGGTGCAAAGATTACGGCCCTGAGTGCTTCGGGGACTGTAGTCGGCAGCTTTAACATGAAGCAGGATGGTCAGTTCGGCTTCATGCCGGTCTATGCCTCGACCAACGCTGAGGAAAACAACGGGTTGAAGCGCGGCGATACGTTCCGTCTGACGGTCAACGGTGTCGAAGCGAAAGAGACCTTCACTTGGACAGACGCCGGAGCCCGGATTGAGGTTTCGAACCTTACGCCGAAGTCCGGTGGTGGCAACGAGTTGCCGAAGAGCTTCTCGCTGTCGCAAAACTATCCGAACCCATTCAACCCGACCACGACCATCAGCTTCTCGCTGCCGGCCGCCGGTCAGGCCAGATTGGAAGTCTTCAACATACTCGGCGTGCTGGTTGCTACTCCTTTTGATGGCAACGCTAACGCGGGTGCTAACGAAGTGGTCTGGGACGGTAAGGACGCCGGCGGCAGAAGTGTCGCTTCGGGCGTGTACCTGTACCGGTTGACTTCAGGCAGCTTCACAGAAACCCGCAAGATGATGCTGCTGAAGTAGAGCAATCAATGATTTAGATTCCGGTCGGTCCTCAAAGGGACCGGCCGGATAAGAATGGTGGTGACAGATTGAAGAAACTTATAGTGACAGCGCTCTGTGTTGCGGCACTGACAGGTGGCCTGGCGACGGGCGCCGCCGCGCAGACGATCATGCCCACACCCTTCTGGACGTCGTTTTTCGATTCCACATCGACCGTCAACGGCCACGCCATTCCGGCCGGGACAATCATTCAGGCGTACACTAAGAGCGGTATTCTGTGTGGTCAGGATACGGCCAAGCAACCGGGGTATTTTGGATTCATGCCGGTGTATGGTGACGACCCGAACACGCCAGTCGTAGAGGGTGCGGTTGCCAATGACACGATTCAGTTCAAGATCAACGGGCGGTCGGCAACGGTGATGACCGGCGACCCGACGTGGACCGATCAGACGACTAAACGCGTCCAGCTGTCTACGGCGGCGCTCGTGGCGTTGACGGTCGTTCATTATCCGGACAACGGCGCAGCCAACATCAACGACACGGTCGATTTCGTGATCACCGTCAGAAATGACGGCAATGGTCTCGATTTCTACGGGCTGCACGTGACCGAGACGAAGGATACCTCGCTATGGAAGATCATCGTTCCGAGTCAGCCGGTGTATGCTAATCCCGGCCAGACGGTAGACGTGAAATTCAGTATCGCCACGCCCAATTTCTTCCCGGGTAATGACACGCTGGATCATATCAACTACACGATCTTCAGCGAGGTCGACACGACCGTTCGGGCCGACAGCGCGGTGAATCTGTATGCATCGATTACCGGTATTGATGATCCGCACGGCACCCTGCCGAACAGCTTTGTGCTGAATCAGAACTATCCGAACCCGTTCAACCCGACCACGACCATCAGTTTCTCGCTGCCGACTAATTCGGAAGTGAGTCTAGAGGTGTTCGATATCCTCGGGCGGACGGTCGAGCGTCGGGACCTGGGTGTCCTGAGCGCCGGCGAGCATCAGTTAGAATATGATGCTTCGCAGCTGGCCAGCGGCATGTATTTGTACCGGGTGTCGACGGCGATATCGTCGCAGACTAAGAAGATGATGCTCGTAAAATAACGGTTGGGAATATCCGTAATTATGAAGACCCCGGCTCGTCCGGGGTTTTCTTTTTGGGGTATGAGGAAGTGCCGCGACCGTAAATTATTAGTTGCCCGCCGCGCCGGGACTTGGCTATTATTGGCCCATTCGGGAGTACAGTATCAGATGGAAAGTATATGCCGCTGAGACTTAAAGTAGTCGGCAAGACCGACAAAGGGCTGGTGCGCCCGGGGAACGAAGATTTCCTTCACCTCGACGATGATAACCGCGTGTATGCCGTCTGCGACGGCATGGGCGGACATCAAGCGGGCGAAGTGGCGTCAATGACCGCAGCGCACACCATCCAACTCGCGTTCGGAGAGGCGCGTGAGGGGTTAATGTCGGATCCGGAATTAGGTCTGGGACGGACGCTTCCGGGGAGCGGGGACCTTCTGATCCGGTCGATCCGCCTGGCCAACCGGGCGATTTATCGCAAGTCTCTCTTCGATCGGGAGCTGGCCGGGATGGGGACGACCATCATCGCGGTTGCGTTCGAGGCGGATATCATGTCGGTGGCACATGTCGGTGATAGCCGGGCGTATCGAGTCGGCGAGCGAGCGATGGAGCCGCTGACGGTGGATCATTCGTGGTTGAGCGAAGTTCAGGCAACACAGAATCTGTCACGCGAGGAAGCCAATTCGTTTGTCGGGAAAAATATCATCACGCGGGCGCTGGGCGTACGGGAAACGGTTTCGGTCGATTATCGAATTCTCAAAGTGAAGCCCGGCGATATTTTCATGCTCTGCTCAGATGGGTTGTGCGGGTACGCCGATGATGAGGACATATTCAATGTAGCCAACAAGGCTCGTGGCGATATCGACAAGATGGCGGACAATCTGATTCAGATGGCCAACGACCGCGGGGGGGCGGAT
>DATKJY010000187.1:0-9399 GCA_035543175.1 Candidatus Acidiferrum sp. | reverse complement strand
AGGCGATGTTTGAAATTATCACCGACGAAGCAAAAATCCAGCCGCTCGAGTCACTCACGATCGATGCCGAAGGTATCGACCGCGAGGCATTACTCGTGTCATTTCTTTCGCAGTTGATAGTCATCCACGAGACCGATAATTATGTGCTTAAGGATTTCAATGTCACCTTCACCGGCCCGAATCAGCTTCGCGCCAGTGCTTCCGGCGAATTGTATGACCCGAACCACCATGGCGGGGGTACACCGATTAAAGGTGTATCCTATCACATGCTGGAAATAGCTGAGGCCGATGGCCCCGCCCCGGCCTCAGTTCAGGTGCTGTTCGACATATAGAGTTTTCAAACTCGTCTTGCTACGGTCACTTTCCGTCAGCAAACTCCCTCTTTCGCCTCCCTGAGCCTCGCCGTATCTTATATCGCTATGACGTGGACCGGACCAATTAAGAAAATCGGCGAGTACCGCTACGAAATCGACCCCTCTTATCAGAGCGAGTCGATGAAACGCCTCGGCATTAAAATGCAGGTGCCGGGACTGCTGTACGCCGATGACGCCATGCTCAAGTCGATCACCGCCGATGATTCTCCCGATCAGGTCGCCAATGTAGCGACCCTTCCGGGTATTGTCGGTAAGTCGATTGCCATGCCGGATATCCACCACGGCTACGGTTTCGCGATCGGCGGCGTGGCGGCATTCGATGCCCAGAACGGCATCATCTCTCCGGGCGGCGTCGGCTACGACATCAACTGCGGCGTGCGGCTATTGCGCTCCAGTCTGAATTTCGAAGAGATTAAGCCGAAGCTCGATAAGCTGGTCGACACCATGTTTGACAATATCCCATCAGGTGTTGGCTCCGAAGGACGGCTTCGCTTGTCTCGCTCCGAGGTCGACCAGGTGCTCGAGCAGGGCGCTGGCTGGGCCATCCACCACGGCTATGGCTGGGACAGCGACCTCATTGCTATGGAAGAAGGAGGCTGCATCGATGGCGGCGACGCTTCATTGGTGAGCGACAGCGCCAAGAAACGAGGTGGTCCGCAACTCGGCACGCTCGGCGCCGGAAATCACTTCCTCGAAATTCAGCGTGTCGACGCGATTTATGACCCGATTGCCGCAGCCGCCTTCGGCATTACGGAACTCGACCAGATTACCGTCATGATTCACACCGGTTCGCGCGGGCTTGGGCACCAGGTCTGTACCGATTACCTCGAACTCATGCAGCGAGCCAATCGCAAGTATGGCCTGCCGCTGGTGGATCGGGAATTGGCGTGTGCTCCCGCAACTTCCCAGGAAGCCCAGAACTATTTTTCGGCCATGAAATGCGGAGCCAACTTTGCCTGGGCCAACCGCCAGATGATTGCCCACTGGATTCGCGAGTCCTTTGAGTCCGTTCTCGGTCGCCCGTCTACCGGTCTCGGCATGAGTCTGATCTACGATGTCGCCCACAACATTGCCAAGCTCGAAACTCACGTGATCGATGGCAAATCCCGACTGGTTTACGTTCATCGCAAAGGCGCTACCCGGGCCTACGGTCCCGGCCACCGCGATGTCCCCGAGGCGTACCGAAAGGTCGGCCAGCCGGTCCTTATCCCGGGCGATATGGGCTCCGCCAGCTATCTGTTGGTCGGAAGCGAACAAGCTATGGGGGAATCGTTTGGCTCGTCCTGTCACGGTGCCGGCCGACGCCTCTCTCGTCACGCCGCCACCAGCGCGTACCAACCGGATCGAGTCATTAAGGGACTGGAGCAGCAGGGTATCTACCTTCGCGCCAAGAGCCGGCGCGTCATATCCGAGGAAGCCCCTGGCGCCTACAAGAATATTGACGAGGTCATCGAGATTTCACATAATACCGGCATCGTGCACAAAGTAGCTCGTTTTCGACCGGTTGGCGTGGTGAAAGGTTAAGCCGGTCTCCTCGACCTTGTGCCGGTTCGTAACTATGGACAAAGCTCGACGGACTCGCGCGCGCAAAACGCGGGCGGCGGCGCTGTCGGTCCTCTCTAATGCGTCGCTCGTTATTCTTAAGGTGATCGTCGGTATCTTCACCGGCTCGGTCAGTATTCTGTCCGAGGCAATTCACTCCGCCAACGATCTCCTGGCTGCCATCATCGCCTTCATCTCCGTCCGTATCTCCGATCGCCCACCAGATCGCGAGCACCCCTACGGCCACGGCAAGGCGGAAAGTATCTCAGGCGCCATAGAGGCCGGCCTCATTGTCCTCGCGGCTATTTGGATTGTAGTCGAAGCCGTCAGAAGATTACTGCATCACGGCGAAGTCCAGCATCTGGGCTACGGCACGCTTATTATGTTGATTTCGGTGGTGATGAATACGCTGGTGTCCCGATATTTGTACAAGGTTGCGAAGCAGGAAGATTCTCTGGCCCTGCTGGCCGATGCTCAGCATCTGTCGACCGATGTCTACACATCGCTCGGCGTCGCCGGGGGGCTGGCGTTGGTGTGGATCAGCGGATGGCACTGGATCGACCCGATTGCAGCTATTGGCGTAGCCGTCTTGATTGGCCATATCGGATGGAAACTGACTAAGGACGCCAGCAAACACCTCATGGATCACGGTCTGCCCCCCTCCGAGGTCTATCAAATCGAGGACATTCTCAAAGCTGACACGCGGGTCAAATCATGGCACGATTTGCGCACTCGCAAATCGGGAAGTCAGCGACATATCGACGTACATATCGTCGTGCGACACGATTCCACTCTGGTGGAAGCCCACCACACCGCCGATGATCTGGAGAAAAGGATCGGTGAACAATTCGACGGCGCCAACGTCGTGATCCACACCGATCCGTACGATGATTCTTCGTCCGAATCGGACAAAACGCCTCCCCGCAAAGATTGATCTCTACTTAGTACCCCGAATCCGGCGTGTGACATTCGGTGCAGTTGGATTCCTTCCATGCGTCACCGATATCTTCCGGATGCTGGAAATCCAGCCCTGTAATATTCTGATTTAGTTCGGAGACATGCTCCGAAGGCCCCTGCGCCACGATCAGATGACACGTCTTGCAGTCGTACGCGATTTTCTCGCCCTTTTCGTTCTGCTTCTTCTTATCGTGACACCGGAAACATCCATTGTCCACGAAATGGCTCAGGTTGTTTTCGCGGGCGCGATAATCGGTCTTCATTTCGGGGAAAAAATTGTCGTGATAAATTGACTCCAGCGTCTTGGTCGCCTGATCGATATCGGCGGCGCGACTGGTCGCGACATCCGGATTGTTCTGCTGGTAATACGCCATCAGACCCTTGGAAATCTTGTCCTGCGCCTCCTCGCGCGTCTCATATTTGGCGTTCAACAAGTCGAGTCCCACCTGTCGCACCGACGGCAGCGTGGGGGAGATGTTGCGTGTGGACAGCGCCAGATTCAGCGCCATGGCCGGAGCCAGGAACCGGTGACTCGGACGGTTATGGCAATCCATACAGTCAAATCTGCGGACTTCCACTTTCGGATCGTTCGGGTCCGGCGCCGGGACATCCGGATCGGTATAGATGCTGACGGTGCCGTCCTGGTGAGTGACCCGCACCCACGGTATCACCTGACGCTTTGCGTCGGTCGCGATATATTCGACCTTGTTGGCCGCCAGCATGTGCCAGTGGATTCCTTCCAGCTTCCCGGTGCGGGGATTGCCGCCGCCGATCTTCACCAAAAGATTGATGGTCCAGGGAGAGTTTTGTTCGTCGGTCTTGTAGTACGTTCGCTCGACCAGTTTCTCGCCGTAGAACTGACGCGGCCAGTGGCAGCCTTCGCAGGTCTGCTGCGCCGGGCGAAGATTTCGGACTGGGGTCTCAATCGGCCGATGGTATGAGTTCAACATCGTCCGCCAGACCTGGCGTATACCGTCGAATTTCGAGCGCACATAGAACGATGCCCCCGGGCCGATATGGCATTCGACGCACGGTACTTTCGCGTGGGGTGAGTTTCGATACGTAACCGCCTGCGGCTCCATGACTGTGTGACAGGTCTCGCCGCAGAACGCCACCGAGTCGGTGGCTTCGTATGCTCGATATCCGCTGTACGCTACCAGAAGAATGAGTATCGCCGACAGCCCGAGAAAGAGCCAGAGGTTGCGAAGGTACCCCGGATCGGTCGGGTCGATATAGAAGTTGAACCGGACCTTCTCGCCTTTGCGATGGGCGGCCCGGACCTGGATCGCGATGGCGATCACGAACAGCACTACGCCGATTACGACCACCGCCGGCGCCACGACAAACGTCACTAACGAGCGGTAAGGGTTGTCGCTGTGGCTGGCCAGGTCGAAAAGCAGCAGGATGATGAAAAGGAAACCACCGGCGAGCGCGAGCGCACCGCCGACCGCCGCCAGCGGATGCCGAAAGAGTGTACGTCGCCGAGTCGAGCCATTGAGTATCATAGAATCATTCCATATCCAAACGGTTCATCGAGCAGGTGAATATATGCTTTTCCGGTCGCGGGGCAACAGAATTGACGGTGATATCTATACTGTTTGGTAATGGAAAAATCGAGGCGATAGCTCTACGAATGCGAAGGCATTCCCCTGAGAATTCGCTGGAGCGCCGCGCCCAATTCCGGATCTTCGAAACGGTGATCTGACTCCAACAGTTTGGCCGGTTCTACTCTGGCGCTGTAAAGCAGCAACGGGTCCGCCATTTCGCCGGTCGCCATTCGAAGTGCCCACCGCGGCGCCGGGGAAATAGCCGGTCGGTGCAGCACGCCCGCAAGTACCTTCGTAAATTCACTGTTCGTCACCGGATGCGGCGAGACAAGATTCACCGGCCCGGCCAACCGTGGTTCAAACAGAATATGCAGAATTGCACCCACCACGTCCTCAAGCGTAATCCAACTCATGTACTGTCGTCCGCTGCCCAATCTCCCTCCAAGCCCCAATTTGAACAGCGGCAGCATCCTCGGCAACGCCCCGCCGTGACTCGCCAGCACCATCCCCGTACGAATGCACACCGTTCGTATCCCTGCTTTCCTCGCCGGCTGCGCGGCCGCTTCCCATTCCTGACACAACTCCGCCAGAAATCCCGACCCCGCCTTGTTTTCCTCCGTCAACACCTCATCTCCCCGATCGCCGTAGTATCCGATTGCCGAGGCGCTGATGAACAGCGCGGGCGGCGGCTCCATCCGTGCAATCATCTCCGCGACGAGCGCAGTTCCCTTCGTCCGGCTTTCCCGCAGACGAACTTTTCGTGAGGCCGTCCATCGTTTCGCCCCGATATTTTCTCCCGCCAGATGTATCACCGCGTCAAACGGCGCCTGCCTGCTCAGGTCGAGCATACCTGCTTCCGGATTCCAGACAACACCCCCTGCCACCTCCGCCGACGTGCGCACGAGTCGAGTTACATCATGCCCCCGTTTGGTGAGCGCGGGGACTAAAGCGCTCCCGATGAGCCCCGATGATCCACTGATAAGTATTCTCATATGGCCACACCCAATGCGTTATCTCACGTCGTTCGTTTATGAAACCGCAGCGCCGAGAATGAGAATATCACGACGCCGAAAATCGCCAGCGCCATGATGTCAAGATGAAGGTCCCACACACCTGAACCCTTCATCATGATCCCCCGAATGATTTCGATATAGTACCGCATCGGATTCACCAGCGTCACGCGCTGCAGCCAGATCGGCATATTTGCCACCGGCGTGAAATATCCCGATGTCAGCATGGTGAATATCGAAAAGAACCAGGCATAAAACATCGCCTGCTGCTGCGTCGACGTAATTGTCGAGACAAACATCCCGATCCCCAACGTAGTCAACAGATACAACAGCGACACGGCGATCAAGAACGCCCACGATCCCACGAACGGCACGTGAAACCACAGAATGCCCAGATTGAGCGCAATCCCCATGATCATCATCGCCATGATCGTGAACGTCGTCAGCTTGCCGAACAGGAGCGTGACGCTGTTAATTGGCGTTACCAAGACCTGCTCCAGGGTGCCCAACTCCCGCTCCCGCACGATCGACATCGACGTCATCATCAACGTCAGCATCGTCAACAGCGTGGCTACAATCCCCGGCACCATGAAAAACCGTGACTCGGCTTCCGGATTGTACAGAAACTCCGACCGGATCTGCACGTTCGGCTGGCGCCCGATGACGCTCGAAGAAAACTGTCTCAATATCTGCCCGGCATATCCGATTCCGGTTCTCGCGGCATTCGCGTCGGTCCCATCGGCAATCCACCCGACTGTCACCGGTTGATTGGTCTCCAGCTTGCGCGCAAAATCCTCCGGTATGACCAGCGCCATCTCCGCCTTGCCCTCTTTGAATCGTTGATCCAGTCGCCAGAGAGGCGCATTGTCCCCCGAGGTCTCCATATCAGTCACGTCGAAATAATCACCGGCCTTCAACGAAGCCACCAGCTTCCGCGACAGCTCGCTCCGGTCCGTATCGTACACGTCCAGCCACAGATGCTTGACGTCGGTTTGGATTGCGTAGCCAAGCAGTAAAAGCTGAATGACAGGCATGAAAAATAACATGCGCAGTGTGTTCCGGTCCCGCAACCCCTGACGGAACTCCTTCTGAATGACCCCGATGTATGCCCGCCACATATCAGCCGATCCTCGCCCGGAACCGTCTCACCGCCATAAGCAGGAAGATCATCATCAAAATCAAAAGAAACCCTGCCTGCGGCGCCAGCACCGCAAATCCCGAACCCTTCAGCATGATTCCTCTTACTACTTTCAGAAAATACGTGGCCGGCACAATTCGACTCACTCCCTGCAGAAAAACCGGCATATTCTTGACCGCAAAGATAAACCCCGAGAGCATAACCGACGGCAACATGGTCAGCAGCAGCGCAAACTGCATCGCCAGTTGCTGTGTGGGAACCATGGTCGAGACCAGAATGCCGATCGACAGGGCGGTCGCGACATAAATTAATTCCACCGCCATCAGCAGCCAGAACGAGCCGACAAACGGCACCGAAAACAGAATCTTCGCAAACCCCAGAACCAGCAGTCCATCTATAAACGCAATTCCGATATACGGTAACAACTTGCCTATCAAAATCTGACCGGGGGAGACGGGTGCCGTCAGCAACTGTTCGAGCGTGCCGGTGTCTTTTTCTCGGGCGATTGTGATCGAGGTGAGCAGTGCTGAAACCATCAGAAGTATGATCGAGACAATTCCCGGCACGAAGAAATGCGCCGACTCCAGATCCTCGTTGTAAAGTACCTGTTGCGCCAACCGCACGCCGGGCAGCGTCGTCCCGGGAGGTAACCGATCCTGCAGATATTCGTTGAGTAAGCCCGAAGCGTACGCCTGCACAGCCGCCGCCTGCGATACCTCGGAACCGTCAATTGTCAATCCAAGTTCGAATGCCTGCTGCGTCTGGACGGCCCGTTCGAATCCCGGTTGAATTGTCAAAACGGCCGCTGCATTCGACGCTCGCATGAGTTGGTCCGGATCGTGATAATTGACCGGGTATTTCGGAGGGAAGAAATAGTTCGACCGGTAAAACCGTTCGATCAAGGCGCGCGACTGGACCGTCTGGTCCTGGTCGATGACCGCCAGCGAGATATGTTCGATATCCATATTGATGGCATATCCGTACAGGCACGTCATCATCACCGGCATCACGAATATGATAATGAGCGACCGCATATCCCGAAGAATGTGGTACAGCTCTTTCTGCGCGATGAATCTAATTTTCTTCATTGCTGGCTCCGGCCGGTCGAATCAGATCGATAAACATGTCTTCAAGGTTCTTCGCGCCGTATTTCGCCACGAGGTCATGCGGCGTCCCAAGTTCAATTAGCTGTCCGTTATGCATGATGGAGATCCGTCCGCAGTATTCCGCTTCGTCCATGTAGTGAGTGGTCACAAAAATAGTGGTTCCTTGCTCGGCCATCTCGTACAGCAGCCCCCAGAACGTCCGACGAAATACCGGATCAACCCCCGCCGTCGGCTCGTCGAGGAAGACTATCGAAGGCCTGTGAATAATTGACACCCCTAACGCCAGTCGTTGCCGCCACCCCATCGGTAATGCCCCGGCCAGTCGATCGATAAACGGCGTCAGCGATAATTGTTCGGCCAGCTCATTGATGCGTGCCTTAAGCGTGCTGTTGCCGAGATTGTACAGATGCCCGTAGAAATCGAGATTTTCACGCGCGGTCAGATCACGGTACAACGCGAATTTCTGCGACATATACCCGATTGTCTTCTTGATCTTCTCCGACTCTTTGAGAATGTCGTGCCCATCGACGCTTCCTTGGCCCGATGTCGGCAGCAGCAATCCGCACAGCATGCGAATCGCCGTGGTCTTCCCGGCGCCGTTTGCTCCCAGAAACCCGAATATCTCGCCCCGCGCCACGGAGAGCGTCAGATGATCGACCGCCGTAAAATCCCCGAACTTGCGCGTCAGTCCGCTTATTTCAACCGCGTTGCCGTTCATACTTTCGTTTCCATCAGCTGGATGAAGCGGTCCTCAAGCTCCGGTTCTATCGGTGTCAGGAGGTTAACGTCCACACCCGTCTGCTTGAGTTGATCCGCAAAACGTTCGACCCGGTCGCCCGGCTTCAAATACACATGCATGCCCGCCCCGAATCGCCGCGCCCCTAATCCCTCTATGCTTTGGAGCGCCTTGAGAAGCTCGGGCGCAGGACGCATGTTCAGAAAGAAGATCTGCCCTACAAATTGTGCCGCCAACTCTGCCGGGGTCCCTTCCGACAACTTGCTGCCGTTGAAAATGAACGCCGCTCGATCCGCGTGCGCCACTTCATCCATATACGGCGTCGTCACCAGCATCGTCGTACCTTCACGTTTCAACTCCAGAAGTATCTCCCAGAACTGACGGCGCGATAGCGGATCCACCCCGGTCGTCGGCTCATCAAGAATCAGAAGCTTCGGGTCATGCACCAGCGCACAGGAAAGAGCCAGCTTTTGCTTCATCCCTCCCGACAGCGCGGAGGCCCGACGTTTGGCAAATGGCGCCAAATTGGAAAATGTGTACAGGTAATCTCGTTTCTGGTGGAACGCCGCTCCCGTCAGCCCGTATATGCCCGCGTAGAACGTGAGATTTTCCTCGACACTGAGATCCGGGTAGAGGGAGAAATTCTGCGGCATGTATCCCAACAGCGGTTTGATCGTTTCGAAATTGGCGAACGCGTCGGCGCCATCGAAACTGAACGAGCCGCTGTCGGCGTCCAGCAGGTTACAGAGCACTCGGATGAGCGTCGTCTTGCCGGCCCCGTCGGGACCCACCAATGCTAACACTTCTCCGCGCTCGACCTCCAGCGAGAAATCCTCAACCGCTTTAATCGCCCCGTACGACCGCGATATATGTGAAATCGAAAGGAAACTCATTACTTTTCCAGCGTAGCAAACACCGGCATGCCGATCTTAAGCCGGCCATCGCTGTTGGGAATACGCACCTTGACCGCGTACACGAGATTGGCCCGC
>DATKJY010000186.1:0-4247 GCA_035543175.1 Candidatus Acidiferrum sp. | reverse complement strand
AGACGAACCTGGTTTTCTCATATTGTGCTGTTTGTGATTTTCCTGGCTATGACGTTTATCGGCATACGAGGACGGACGGCGCTCTCGCCAATCAATTGGGGAATCGCGTATGTCAGCCAGAATCATTTCCTCAATCAGCTTGGTTTGAACGGCGTGTACATGCTGGGACGAGCGTTTTCCGAGGAAGGTAACGACTGTCGGCTATCTTACTTGCCCGAATCCTCACGGTACAAGTTTGTTGATTTCAAGAATGGTCTGGATACTGTGCGCACGATGCTCTATCAGCAAGGAGATCGGTGGCTTCAGCCGGACACATCAATCCTAAGGCTTACCCGGCAGCCGGATCGCGGATACGGGTTCAAGCCGAATATCGTGGTCGTTCTGATGGAAAGCTGGTCGGGGCGTAATACCGGGGCACTCGGATCACCGCGCAATCTGACGCCGCATTTTGACAGTTTGGCTCAACATGGGATTTTGTTCACGCGCTTCTATGCTACCGGTACGCGCACCAATTACGGCATGCCGGGGGTGCTGTGCTCATTCCCGTCGCTGCCGGGTCGCTCGGTTATGACGCGATACAATGCAAGGTATCCGTTCGTAGCGTTGTCGGAGATTTTACACGATCGCGGTTACTCGAACGGCTTTGCGTACGGGGGGGATCTGGTGTTTGACAATGCGGTAGGTTTTTTCCGAACGAAACGGTTCGACCGATTTTACGGCGACAGTTATTTCGGCAAGCAAAACGTTCTGGCCAAGTGGGGCGTACCGGACCATATCGTATTTCACCGAGTAGTGGGGATGGTTGATTCTCTGCCCCGACCGTTCCAAATGACTATTTTGACTCTGTCCAACCATGAGCCGTTTGACCTGCCGGATTCATCCGTGCAACGATATAAGAATGCCGATGATACGTCGCAGATCTTCAACTCCCAGATCTACGCCGATTTTGCGCTCGGAAAATTTATAGCTGAATTCAAGAAGCACCCGTCCTTTGACAGCACCATATTCGTGTTTACGGCGGACCATGCCAAGTTTCGAGGAGGTACGCTGGCAATTGATCCGAAGGATTTCTATGTCCCGTTGTTAATCTACTCGCCGCACTTGATCGGGGACTCCGGAAGGCGGGTCGACAAGGTGGGCGGACAGACGGACATCTTGCCGACTTTGATGGGTCTGCTTGGAGGCGACTATACGCACGCCAGCTGGGGGCGGAATCTGCTGAATTTGCCAGCATCGGACAGCGGTTTTACAACCATGAATGTGGCGGAGCGCATTGCGTGTATGGAAGGGGATTATTTCTACCTCGAAGAGCTCGGGGTATCATCGTCGCTTTACTTCTGGCAGGGAATCAATGAACCGCCCAAGTTGATTACGAAAGAGCAACCCGAAGAATATCATCGCTTGCAGCGACGCCTCCGGGACTACATGCAGGTAGCGGAGCAACTGACGACGCTGCTCGCCCCGACAACAAAAGGCGCCCCGTGATGAGACGCCTTTTGAAACAAATCGTGAATTTACACTCTACAAGTTGATCTCGCCCACCGCAGCTTCGACAGCCTCGATAATCGAACCGTCACGAACGAGTTCGGTAACGATTTCGATATCCGGATAGAGCGCGCGGTCGTCGACCAGCTTTTTGAGTTTCTTCCGAATCACCTTGAAAGCTGCCTCGGTACCTTTGCCGGCCTTCAGCGGACGCTTGAAATCAAGCGCCTGAGCGGCGGACATCAACTGAATGGCGACGCAGATTTCCGTATTGCGGAGCACCGTTTTCAACTTGAGCGCGGTGACCGAGCCCATGCAGACGTGGTCTTCCTGGTCGGCGGACACTGAGATATTGTCGACTACCGCTGGATGCGCCAGGATCTTGTTTTCGGAAACGAGAGCCGCCTGCGAATACTGGGCTACCATCAGGCCGGAATTCAGACCTTTGCCTTCGACAAGAAAATCCGGCAATCCGGACAGGGTCGGATTCAAAAGGCGGTTGGTGTGGCGCTCGGCCAAATCGGCCAGTTCGGCAATCGCGATGGCCAGAAAGTCCTGAGCCATAGCGATGGCCTGACCGTGGAAGTTACCGGCCGCGAGATAGGCATCGTCCTTGGTGAAGAACAGCGGGTTGTCGCTGACGCCGTTCATTTCATCGGTATGCTCCTTGGTCACATACGCCAGGGCATCAAGGGTCGGGCCAATGATCTGCGGGATGCAACGAAGAGAGTACGCATCCTGCACTTTCCCCTTATTGGCCGGGATCGTCTCGGAGCCTTCGAGAAGCCGCCGCACGTTTTCTGCCACTGTGATCTGACCCCGGTGGTTGCGGATTTCGTGGACGCGGGGATCGAAGCAGGCTACAGTTGAACTGACGCAGTCGGCGGTCATGGCCGCAGCGATAATGGCGTTTTTGGCGACCTTGCGAGCGTCGCTAATAGCCAGCGTGCCGACGCCGCAGAACGCCTGCGTGCCGTTGATGACGCCAAGACCTTCTTTGTAGCTGAGCTCGACTGTTTTGATGCCGGCGGCTTTCATAGCTTCGGCTCCGCCCATGACGGTGCCGTTGTACTCGGCCTTGCCTTCGCCCATGACAACTTCGCCAATCTGCGACAGCGGCGCCAGGTCACCGGAAGTACCCAGTGAGCCCTTCTGATACATCACCGGGTGCACGCCCTTGTTGAGCATAGCGATGAGTGTCTCGACGATAACCGGCCTGACACCGGAATATCCTTTGGAGAGGCAATTGGCTCGAAGCAGCAGCGCCGCGCGCACGTCGGATTGCGGAATCGGATCCCCAACTGCGGCTGCATGCGAGTATACGATTCGCTTCTGAAGTTCCTGCCCTTGTTCGGCCGAGATCTGAATGCGGGCGAACTCACCGATTCCGGTAGTCACCCCGTAGATGGGAACCCCTTGCTTTACTTTCCTTTCTATGACTGCTCGGTTCGCCACAACAGCCTCTCTGGCTTCCGGCGCGAGCTTCACTTTGGCCCGTCCCCGGCTGACTGCATCGACCTGATCGATCGTCAGGTCCTTGCCGGTAAGGACCACTTCTTTAACTGCCATACTTCACTCCATATCTCAAGCACGTTTGCATGTTTTACGTTGTCGTTTTGGGAGAATGGCGGCGCGGCCGCCGAAGAGTTGTATCAGGCAACTACTCGTCCTGGAGCCCTGAGGCTTCAAGCGAATTGTAGCGAGAGGCAAACGAACTGACCGGTTTGGTGTACCAGACACTCTTCATAACAATACCTCCGACCGGAAAGATACATGACAAAAAGAGTTTGTCAATCGCCTCCCCGCCCCTCATTATGTCCCTATGACCAGCGAGACGCGTCCGAATATCTCCCTCAATACCGCTACGCTCGTGGCATTTGACACGGAGACAACGGGGCTTTTTGCGCCGTCGAATCGGCTGGTCGAGATTGCCGGAATGAAATTCCGACTCAATGACCCGCTTGTCCAAACCTTCCAGTCATTAATCAACCCGGAGCGTCCGATTCCCGAAGATGTCATTCAGATTCATGGCATAACGGATGCGGTGGTAGCGAATGCCGAGACAGCCGGGCCGGTTCTGGCGACATTCCTCGCATTCTGCGGAGAGGAGTCTATCCTCGTTGCGCATAATGCGCTGTTTGATCTGTCGTTTCTTTATTGCGAACTTCAGCGCGTGGGATTGCCTATGCCGACCAACCGCGTGATTGATACAGTTGATCTCTATAAGCGACTCTACCCGGACCTCGGCTCCTACTCCCTGCAATCTCTGATTGAGAGATTCAAGCTGGCTGACTCGCAGAAGCATCGGGCGCTGGCTGACGCGGAGTGCGTGATGAGATTGCTTCGGCGAGCCGGGGACGACTTCGTACCCACAGGCATACCTCCCGGGATAGAGACATCGTTAACCGTGTACGGGTTGTCGGACTGGAGCGCCGAAGCGATGGAGCTGCCGTCGGAGCACGCGGCTCTCGGGCTTGCGGTTCAATTGGGGCTCCGGGTGGAGATCACGTATGCCGGCAGCGGGCAGAACGCCAAGACCCGTACCATCAGGCCGATGTATCTCGCCACCCAAAACGGGGCCCGGTATCTCACGGCATATTGTGAGCTGGCGCAGGCAGAGCGGACATTTCGCCTTGATCGCATTGTGAGCTTTCGCCTGCTGAGTGACTGATCTGCCCGTATCCGGCATTCTATCGCTGCACTCCAACGCGTCCGGGGGGAACGAAAACCGGCTGTCGACCGTTTAATCAATATCCATTGTA
>DATKJY010000185.1:0-3302 GCA_035543175.1 Candidatus Acidiferrum sp. | reverse complement strand
AGGGACATCCGGAGCCGAGGCTGGCCGAGTATCTGGCTGAGATTTCGCTCTTCACCGATCTCGACATGTATCGCGAAGTCGAGGACAAACTGACCATGATGACGCTTCACTCCGCCAAGGGGCTGGAGTACGATACCGTGTTTATTGTTGGACTTGAAGAAGGCCTGTTTCCACTGCAGCGGACAATCGACCAGCCGATGGAACTTGAGGAAGAACGCCGCTTGTTCTATGTCGGGGCCACGCGCGCCCGTAAACACCTGTATTTGTCTTCGGCGACCACCCGCTTTCGGTTCGGCGAAGTCATGTCTGTGCCCTCGCGTTTTATCAAGGAGGTTGCTGCTGACCTCATAAATCGGCAGGATTTCCGCGACCGGAACTCGTTCGATTATGGCGACGAGGGCGGAAGGATTGCGCCTGCGACGATCTCCCCTGTGAGATATGGTTCCGACTCCGGTGAGCGAACCTATCATTACGAGGAGAACGAGACATTTCAGGTGGGGCGGCTCGTGGCGCATCCGACTTTCGGGCGGGGGCGAATTGTCAAGGCGGAAGGGTTCGGCGATTCGCTGCGGCTTGAAATAATGTTCACGGGGATAGGTGTCAAGAAGATCATGGCGAAGTTCGCCAAGCTCAAGGTGGTGGGGTAGTTAGCCGCCGGAGTTGGGGGAGCACATTTTTCTGCCGATATATGTTCTGATATATCGGATTTACCAAAATGACCACGCTCACGCAATTAATTGGTTCTTCTGCCCTCGGATACGAACGGTTTCTGGATCTCGCCGTGCGGATCATCGAGAAAGTTGCCGCGTTCCACGATAACGCAGTCGTGCTTGGGACCATCTCGGCAGATACGATTTTTGTCGAGCACGACAACCAGATCATCGTTGCCGATCCGGAATCGACTCAGGTCGGTCGCGCCAATGTGCAGCCGTATCTGTCACCTGAGCAGCTTTCGGGAAAGGAGCCGGAGCCGCGAAGTGACCTGTTCGCGCTGGGTGTGCTGTTTTATCAGATGCTCACCGGAAAGGTCCCGTTTGAGGGGGAGACTAATAAAGCGCAACTTGCTTCCATTACTCGCGAGCACGCCGAGGGGATTTTCCTGTCGCGGGTTGATATTCCATCGGAGGCTCGGCTTGTTATTTCCAAGCTTCTTGAGCCGGAGCCATCCGACCGCTTCTCAAGCTCTCATGAACTTCTTGCCACGTTGAAGGCGATTCAGGCAGATAAGTATTCGAAAGTGGAGGTTCGCGAGGCCGACTCAAAACGCCATTCGCCCCGCACCTATCTGGTTTTGGCCGGCATAACGGTGGCCATCGTCGTGTTCTGGTGGCTGGTAGCTGCTTTCAAGAAATAACACGATTGCGATGTCAACCCCAGGCGTCGCCGAACTCGCCAATCATATCCACGGCTTCACCGACAATCGACTTCGGTATCCCGAACAATTCCTCCACAACAGGAGCAATTCCGGCCCGGTCGGGGATCATTCGCACACGGACCCTGCCACCTTCGGCCTCAATGACCGTCTGATTGTGGACGGCGACTGTACGTCCGGGGTAGAATCTCACCAGCAGAATCGCATTCAAGAACGTGGCCTCAGGGCGGTAGGATTCGGTTATGGAGTGGGAAAAGTCCTCAAGCGTGCGAGGGCCGGGATTGGCGGTATAGCCGTGTTTCAGTTTTCCCTTTCGATATAAATCAAGGCGAGATTTGCCCAGGGAATCTTTCGGTCTGAGCACATAGCGATCGTGCCCGTTTGTGACCGTTACATCCGCCAAAAGGTCGAGCGGCAACGGCGTCAAAAACGGCGCGCCGTAACCGACATCGATTAGAAGATCTCTACTGTCAAGACGCACGATCGAGACCATGTGCGCATCGGGAGTAGACATATCCGCCCCGCACAGCCTCACATCAAACCCCAGATACCGAAGGAGCAGATGGAAATAGTAATTGTTGGCATAACATGTTCCGCCGAAGTGATACTTCTCAATACCATTGAGGTGTGCTTCAAGATTAGGCAGGCCGCGCAGCCCCTGATGTTTCAATCTGTAGAGCTTCGATATGTTCTCAAACGGCACGAGTACCATTTGCGCCAACAAAGCTCGACATAATGTATCATAGTCCGGCTGCGATCGCTCAAGGCCGATAAGACGCAAATACCGTCCGAACTGGTCAGGATTGACCTCGTGAGAATTCATAGATGGTTCATGTTAGCCAAATGGACTCTGCGGGTCAACAAGAGACGATCGTGCGGTTTCCAATTCTCAATCTCTCAAGCAGTTATCGTCCGTGCAAAATCCTGTTTATTTCGACCGGCTGATTGCTTATGTTAATAAGCCAGAGGCCCACAGAAAAATTACCTGCTGGCATCACGAGAACGAGAGTATATGAAAATTCGTCACAGCACCGAAGACGTTGACATAAAGACCCTGCTGCCGGTCATCCCGTTGCGCGATGTAGTTGTGTTTCCGCACATGATCTACCCGCTTCTGATCGGGCGGAAATTCACCATCAATGCGCTTCAGGAGGCGATGATCCAGGACAAGCAGTTGTTGCTTCTGGCCCAGCGATCATCCACTGTCGACAACCCCAAAGCCACCGACCTGTACAACGTCGGGGTGGTCGCCCGCGTCCTGCAGGTCATGAAAATGCCGAACGGGACGTTTAAAGTTCTAGTCGAGGGTCTGGCGCGCGCCGAAGTCATCACGATCTCAAAGACCAACAACTACCTCGCTGCCAAGCTCATCGTCGTGGCGCCTGATGAGTCGAGTAGCCGTGAAACCGAAGCGCTTTCCCGATCCGTATCGGAGCAGTTCGCCGAATATGTTCGCCTCAATCGCCGCATCCCCGATGAAGTTCTGGTCGCAGTGGCTTCAATCGAGAAATATCACCAGTTGGCCGATTCAATCGCCGCGCAGATTCTTCACAAGGTCGAAAACAAACAGCGGATTCTGGAAGCCTTCGCGGTTAAAGATCAATTCGTGCTCCTTTCGGAAATGCTTCACGAAGAGATCGAGATTCTCAAGATCGAACAGAAAATCGACGGCACCGCGCGGGAGTCGATGTCCAAGTCCAACCGCGAGGCGTACCTTCAGCATCAGCTCAAAGCTATCAAGGACGAGCTTGGCCAGATGGACGATGCCGGCGCCGAAGTCGAGGACCTGTTAACGCGCCTTCAAACCGGCACTTACCCCGAACATGCCAGAGCCAAAGCCGAAGAAGAAATCAAGCGACTCGCCCGAATGCACACCTTTTCCGCCGAGGCGGGTGTGGTGCGCGGGTATGTCGAATGGTTGCTGGCGCTG
>DATKJY010000184.1:0-2773 GCA_035543175.1 Candidatus Acidiferrum sp. | reverse complement strand
GTGGGAGTAGCTCATCGACGCCAAGCGAATTGGAGTAACTATGGATACACTGACCCTCAAAATGCCCCGCCACCGACGCCAGCAATCTGGCGTACTCAAGCGAAGGCGTACCCACAATCTGGTGAGTGGTATGCGCCGGGTTAAGGAGCGGTCCCAGGAGGTTGAAAATTGTGCGGAACGCCAGTTCACGTCGTACGGCCGCGACACGTTTTGTAGCCGGGTGATATAGCGGCGCGAAGAGAAAGCAGAATCCAATCTCATCGATAAGGCGGGCCGAATGCTCCGGCGATATTTGAATGTCGGCTCCGGCCGCCTCCAGCAAATCAGCCGACCCACACGATGAGCTGACCGCCCGATTGCCGTGCTTCGCGGTCGGCACACCGCACGCTGCCACCACAAACGCCGCCGCAGTCGAAATATTGAACGTGTTGGAGCCATCGCCGCCGGTTCCACAGCAGTCAAACACAATCGTCTGGTGGTGCGGGACGTTGACCGCATGTCGTCTGAGCGCGCTCACGCAACCGGCCAGTTCCTCAGCGCCCACCCCCTTAACCCTTAGCGCGGTCAGAAATGCTGCGATCTGTGCGTCGCTAACTTCGCCTGACGCGATGTCATCGATGAACTCAGCCGTTTCCGCAAAGCTCAGTTGCCGGCCATCGGCTAATCTGTTCAATGTGTCTCGCACCATGATGGGATATCCAGAAAGTTGTTTATTATTTTTCTTCCCTCTTCGGTAAGTATTGACTCAGGATGGAATTGAAGTCCGAATAGCGGCGAGGACTCATGCATAAGCCCCATGACTTCGCCGTCGGCCGTATAAGCGACAACTTTCAATTCAGCCGGCAGGGTTTCCTCGTCGACCAGCAGTGAGTGGTAGCGTGCCGCCGGAAACGGATTGGGAAGCCCCGCCAGTAAGCCTCTGCTTCGGTGATAGATATCCGATGTCTTGCCGTGGACAAGTCGCGCCGCACCACGAACCTCGGAGCCGAACGCCTGTGCTATACATTGATGCCCAAGACAAACGCCAAGTATCGGCAACTCTCTATGCAACTCCCGTACAATATCGAGGCACAACTGAGCGTCGCGCGGATGGCCGGGCCCGGGAGAGAGTATGATCTTACTTGGATTCAATTTCCGGATTTTGCCGATTGACGTCTGGTGCGGCCGGAATATCTGTACATCGCTATCCCTCTCCCCCACATACTGTACGAGATTGTATATGAAGGAATCATAGTTGTCGATGAACAGTGTCATAGTCTCCCCTCCTCTGCGTTGGCAATCGCCTGCTTGAGCGCCGCTATTTTGTTACGTGTTTCCAGATATTCCTGCGATGGGATGGAGTCCGCCACGATTCCGGCGCCGGCCTGAAGCCTCAGGCTGCCGTTTTGACGGACAATCGTCCGAATTGTTATGCACATATCAAAGTCGCCGGAGAGCGAGAAATACCCCACCGCCCCCGCATATGTCCCGCGCGATGACCGTTCCAATTCCGCGATTATTTCCATTGCCCGCAATTTTGGGGCGCCGGAGACGGTTCCGGCCGGGAAGGTCGAACGGAAGAGGTCGAATGAATCCAGACCCTCCTTCAACTTTCCCGTCACGGTCGACGTCAGGTGCATTACGTGGGAGAAATATTCCAAGTCGAACATCGACGGGACCGAGATTGAGCCGAACTCGCATACGCGTCCGAGATCATTGCGGGCGAGATCAACCAGCATAACATGCTCAGCTCGCTCCTTTGCATCATGGATCAGCTCCTGGGCCATGCGTCGGTCGCTTTCGGGATTCTGGCCACGGCGACGCGTGCCGGCAATCGGACGAACCCGCGCCCGACGGTCGTGTAGGGTAACGAGCACTTCCGGCGAAGAGCCGAAGAGCTGCACGTCGTCGAAATCCAGAAAGTACATGTACGGCGATGGATTGATCATGCGCAGCGCACGGTAGACAAGGAAACTGTCGACATTAGTCTGATGCTCTTCGCGCAATGAGATTACTGTCTGGAAAACGTCCCCCTTCACAATGTGCTCCCTGGTGGTCTCCACCATCGCTTCATATTCGACCTGGCTGAAATTCGGCTTGTAGCCGTTGGATGATGCTGCAGTTGCTTTGGTTTGAGGGATGGTAGGAAGCTGATTTGACAAGGTCGATGCTATCTTCTCAAGCGGTATCGGCGAGGTGCCGTTGTGGAGTGGTTCTCCCTTGTGTCGCAATCGAACCAACTTCATCCTTCGCATGTAATGGTCGAATACCAGCAGCGTATCGACGAAATAGAACAATCCGATCGGTCCGTCTTCTGGTGCCAGCGCGCTCCTGAGGCTCGGTTCGAAGAATTTCACGATGTCGTAGGAGGCGTATCCAACCAGCCCTCCCAGAAGTGGTATCTCGGTCCGACTTGAGAGGCGGAATCGATCCAGGACTCGGCGAAGGCCGTCGAAAGGAGCTCCGCCGGCGCTGTGAGGGACGGACAAATGATGCGCGCCGGCGGAGATGAAGGTGTCATCGTCTCGAATTTCTATTCGAAGCAGCGGATCGACGCCTAAAAATGTGTAGCGACCGATCGACTTGGAGTCCTCGGCGGATTCCAAAAGGAAGCGGGCGCCGATCGAGCGAAGCTTGAGATAAGCTGATACCGGGGTCTCAAGGTCACCCGGAAGGTCCATCTCTTCAAGTTCGAGTTCGGACCGGGTTTGCGGCGCGGGCTTCTGCAATGCTTCGAATATGTCCACGTCTTCTCCAGAAACAAAAAGGCCCGCTATCGGGTGATAGCGGGCCT
>DATKJY010000183.1:0-3573 GCA_035543175.1 Candidatus Acidiferrum sp. | reverse complement strand
GTCTGGGATGTCCTGAAAACCGGCGGCGAACGAGCCCGCGCCCGCACCCAGAGCGTCATGGAGAAAGTGCGCGATAAAATGAAGATGAATTATCGAAAGACGAAATGATGGAACAGGTCATCGACACTCAAAACGACAACTACCGCGTGGATTTGCCGGTCTTCTCGGGCCCGTTGGATCTCCTCTTATTTCTGATTCGCAAGGAAGAAGTCGACATTTATGATATCCCCATCGCCCGGATCACCGCGCAGTATCTTAAATATCTTGAAATGATGCGGACGCTGGATCTCGAAGTCGCCGGTGAATTCATCTTGATGGCCGCGACCCTTATCCGCATCAAAACCCGCCTATTATTGCCGCGCGATGAGTCCGAGCCCGAGGAAGAGGATCCGCGCGATGAACTTATCCTGGCGCTGGTTGAATATAAGAAGTACAAAGAGACGGGCGAGATCCTCCGCGAAAGAGAGCTTCTCGAAGAACAGAACTTCGTGCCATCCTCGCCCGTCGGAAAAATCGAAGGTAAAGTCGATTTCAGCCCCGCCACCACCCTCTACGATCTCCTTCTGGCGTTTCGTCAGGTGATGGCCACGCGCCACGAAGAACCGATACACGAAGTCGTGCCGGAAGAGATCTCCATCGATGACCAGATTCGTGCCGTCGTCGCCGCTCTCGCTCTCCGCGACTCCGCATCATTCACGGAGCTGTTTGACGCCGCCTCCAAGAAGATTATGGCCATCGTCACCTTTATCGCCATCCTCGAACTGGCGCGCACCCGCCGTATTCACATCATGCAAGTCGCGCCCTTCTCCGAGATTCGGGTGTATCGCGGTGAGATGTTCAACGCTTCGCAGCTCGCTGTCGACGTCTTTGACGCGGCAACGGTCGCCGAGGAGGTGGAGGCCTGAGATGGACAACAGCATGATCAATTCAATCGTCGAGGCGCTCGTGATGGCCTCGCCCGAACCACTGCCGGCTCAGCGTATCGTCCAGGTAATTGAAGGCGCGACTCTCAGCGCCATAGCCAAAGCCGTCGATCAACTCAACTCTCGCTACACCGAATCCGGTTCCTCCTTCCGCATTCGTGAGATCGCCGGCGGTTATCAGCTACACATTCTACCGGATTACATCGGGTATATCGAGGAGCTCTTCACGCGTCGTCGCAAACTACGTCTTAGTCGTGCGGCGCTTGAAACAGTTGCTATCGTAGCCTATCGTCAGCCGGTCACCAAGACTGAAATCGAACATATTCGCGGCGTCGCCGCCGATGGCGTCCTGCAAAATCTCCTTGAGAAGAATCTCGTTACCATTACCGGGCGCTCCGCTACAGTCGGACGGCCGCTGCAGTACGGAACCACGGACGAGTTCCTTAAGTTCTTCGGCTTGTCCGGGCTCGACGCTCTGCCGAAAATGGAGGAAATCGAAGAGATGCTGGCCGCGGCTCAACCCAAATCGCAGGTCGAGCTCCCGCTGCCGCATCCGCCCGTCGATCCGAATGCCGAAGTGAAACTGAATATCGCCGATGGCACGTTCGACCCGGCCAGAGCAGCTGCGCTCGATGATGCCGTGGCCGAATCGCCGGATAACGGCGGTGTCATATATCCCGAACGGACGACTATCCAGGATTCGACAGGCGAGGTGTCGTCCGGCGATGAACTGGATGGTCTTTTGGAACCTGATGAAGTAGCTGCCGAGGTGGACGCCGGAGCCGGTATCGGCGATTGAATCTTCATTTCCCTGTGCGAAAACGTTAATCTTCATTCGGGCAGAAGAGAAGCCTGTGATTCGCATCAACAAGTACATCTCCGAATGCGGCGTAACGTCACGACGTGGCGCCGAAGCCCTTATTGCTGAAGGTCGCGTCAAACTCAACGACGTCGTCCTGAATAAGGTGGGCGCAGTCATTGACGAGACCACCGATCGAGTCTTCATCGACGATGCCGAAATCAAACCCGTCACCCAAAAAGTCTGCATTCTCCTCAACAAACCACGTTCGGTCATGACGACTCTCAGCGACCCGTTTAAACGCAAAACCGTAGTCGCCTACCTAAAGAGGCTCGGCCATCGCGTCTATCCGGTTGGCCGCCTTGATTTCGACACTGAGGGCGTCCTGCTGTTGACCAACGACGGCGACCTCGCCTATCGGCTGGCCCATCCCCGCTACAAAATCCACAAAGTATATGAGGCCAGAGTTACCGGCGTATTTCTGATCGAAGATGCCGCCAAAATCCAGCGCGGAATCGTCCTTGACGACGGCGCGGTTGGCCATGCCCGCGTCGATATTCTCGCGCCGGCCAAAGGCGCCACCCGTATCCGTCTGACTCTGACCGAGGGCCGCAAACGCGAAGTCCGCCAGTTGTGCGAGAAGGTCGGCCATCCGGTCGAGTTGCTCCGTCGGATTGAATATGCCGGCCTGACCAGCAAGGGACTCAGCCCGGGGGAGTGGCGGCACCTGACTGACCGCGAACTGGACCGCCTCAAGAAACTGGTGGGCCTTGACTCGGATAAGCCATGACGGTCACAGACCAACCTTCTGACAAACAATCCAATATCGTCGAATCACCACCCCCCGCCATTCGTCACGGCTGGCTGCGCGCGGTCCTCTTTTTCATAACCTATATTGTGGTGCTCATCGCGGTAACCGTGGTAGCCGCCTCGCTTCTCGGATTGAAAAGCGAAGAAGACTTTGCCGGCGGCGATCATCAACTTGCCGGGATACTGAACTATCTGATAGCGCTCGCTATCACTATGCTGATAGTCTGGCTGTTCCGCCGCTTCGTCGACCGCCGGTCGGTTGTGTCGCTGGGATTTCAGTTTCAGCGGCAGGATCGACTTGATTTCATCTATGGCGTAGCGTGGGGGATAGGTATGGTAGCCGGCATTTTCCTCATCCTCATGGCTATGAATGTTGTTCACGTGTCCTCCGTCCAATTTCCAATTTCATCACTCGTCTTTACGCTGATAACCTTCGTCCTCGCCGCGGCGATGGAAGAAATCGTCATGCGTGGCTACATGCTGAACAACATGATGGCATCGATGAACCGCTATGTCTCGTTGTTGATCGTGAGCGCTGTTTTCGGGCTCGCCCACGGCTTCAATCCGAATGTATCGATCGCCGGTCTGTTCAACATCGTCATCGCCGGTTTGCTGCTGGGAGTCTATTACATCTACCGCCAGAATCTCTGGTTCCCGATAGGAATGCATATCGGCTGGAACTACTTCCAGGGTGTCGTGTTTGGTTCTCCGGTGAGCGGCGCCAAACTGACCGGCGTCCTGTCGATCCAGTGCTCCGGAAGTGAGTTGCTTTCGGGTGGCGATTTTGGATTCGAGGCCTCGCTTATCACCACTTTTGTCACCGCCGGCGCCTGCGTACTGATTGGCTGGTGGCAATACCGCCGCCAGAGGCAACCTGTCATCCCCTAATTTGCCGTTTCCATTTGTGTACGACCGAAGTTATATTGGCCGAGCTAATACAGTGCCCGGTCACTCAACCTGACAGATGAGATACTATGCCAAAACTGATTGGTACTGACGGGAGCCGCTATTACGCCTGGACGCTATCGCCCGGTCGTTTCG
>DATKJY010000182.1:0-2323 GCA_035543175.1 Candidatus Acidiferrum sp. | reverse complement strand
CGCCGTTGCCGATACAGCAGATTTTGCCGGGCTGGATGATGCCGGCCGGAATCAGATGCAGGACGTATTTGACGTTGCCGACGACAATAGTGTGGCCGGCGTTGGCTCCGCCCTGGAATCGTGCAATGATATCGGCGTCCGCGGCCAGGAGATCGACGATTTTCCCTTTACCTTCGTCGCCCCACTGACATCCGATCACCACTCTGTTTTTCTTCATACAGTAGCGCCCTTCAGCGTTTCGCGTTCGAGGTTACCAGATCGTGCACGGCCGCCAGAAGTTCTTGACGACCCTGCCCGGAGACAGTCGAGAAGCCGATTGCCGGAATGCCCAGATCGCGCTCAATCTGATTCACTTTACGGTTCAATTCAGAGCGATTTATTTTGTCGGCCTTGGTCACCACAATCAGCGCCGGCAATTGCCGCTCGGAAAGCCAATGTAACAGTTTCAAATCATCTTCGCCAGCGTCGCGGCGACAGTCCAAAAGCAGGACGAGACCAGCCAGATTTTCGCCATGAAGCAGGTAATCTTCGATCATCTTCCCCCACGTATCCTTCACCGAACGGGACACCTTGGCGTAGCCGTATCCCGGCAGGTCGACAAGATAATACCGGTCGTTGATGAGAAAGAAATTGAGTGAGCGGGTTTTCCCCGGAGTAGACGACACCTTAGCGAGCTTCTTTTGGCCGACCAAACGGTTAAGCAGCGATGATTTGCCGACGTTGGATCGGCCCGCCAGTGCTACCTGCGGACGAGTGTCCTGGGGAATCTGACCCAGCTCGAAATAGGACCCGATGAATCTCGTCGAAGGTAGCTGTGTTTTGGTTGTACGTGTCCCGCGAGAAGGGGTGCGACGGGTTGCCTCACGGGAATTGGGTGCCATCAGCCCGCCTGTGCGCCGGCCCTTCCATGGGCTCGCGCCTTGACAACCGCGTACGGCGTGCGAACCAAGACCAATTTGAACACTTCAGGCACCGAGCGAACGAATTTCAGATTCAATCCTTCGAGGAGCTCAGCCGGAAGCTCCGTGATGTCCTTACGGTTTTTTTCCGGCACGATAATCTCAGTGATGCCGAGACGTTTGGCCGCGAGCAGTTTCTCATTGAGGCCGCCGACAGCCAGAACATCACCGGTCAGCGTGACTTCACCTGTCATGGCGACGTCAGTTCGCACCGGAATATCGGTAAGTGATGAAAGAATGGCCGAAACGAGGGTCACTCCGGCCGATGGTCCGTCTTTGGGCACGGCCCCTTCAGGAATATGCACGTGTAGCTCGAGGCTCTCGAAGAAATCTTCCTTGAGGCCGAACTGCTGGGAGTGATTTCTGATATACGACAGCGAAGCGATTGCCGACTCGCGCATGACTTCGCCGAGTGAGCCGGTAAGCGTGAGCTTGGCACTTCCCTTCATCGGTACGACTTCCACCGGGAGCACCTCGCCGCCTAACTCGGTCCAGGCCAATCCGACGGCGTAGCCGGCAGTAGGCTGAGGTTTGATATTGGTCTCGGTGTATTTACGCGGGCCGAGAAGCTTGGTGACTTTCGAAGGCGTCATGGCCACACGTTTGATCTTCTTGCCTTCAGCCAGTTCAACCGCGGTCTTGCGGAGAATGCTGCTGATCATGCGTTCGAGCTCGCGCACGCCGGCCTCACGGGTGTAGTAGCGAATGATTTCGAACAATGAATCATCGCCGAACTCCACCGGCATCTGTTTCAGTCCATTCTCACCAATCTGCTTGGGAACGAGGAAACTCCGGGCGATAGCCATTTTCTCAAAATCCAGATACCCGGGGAGACGGATTATCTCCATGCGATCGCGAAGCGGCGACGGTACGCTGCCGATGTCGTTAGCCGTCGTGATAAACAGGATGCCGGACAGATCGTATTCCAGCTCGAGGTAATTATCATAGAACGTGGAATTCTGCTCGGGATCGAGAACTTCGAGTAAAGCGGCCGCCGGATCGCCCCGAAAATCTTTGCCGATTTTGTCGATCTCATCAAGCAAGAACACGGGATTTGAGGTTTCAGCCTTTTTGAGCGATTGAATCACCCGCCCCGGCAAGGCGCCGATATACGTGCGGCGATGACCGCGAATCTCGGCTTCGTCATGGATGCCGCCGAGCGACATTCGCACGAATTTGCGTCCCATAGCACGGGCGATTGAACGCCCTACGGACGTCTTGCCTACTCCGGGCGGACCGACCAGACAGAGAATGGGGCCTTTGACCTTGCCGGCAAGGCGAATCACAGCCAGATGCTCGAGAATCCGTTTCTTGGGCTTATCAAGACCAAAATGATCGCCGTCCAAAATGGATTTTACTTCCTT
>DATKJY010000181.1:0-3233 GCA_035543175.1 Candidatus Acidiferrum sp. | reverse complement strand
GCCTGTGATTGGAGCGGCTCGCCGTGAGTCAGGTAGACGCGACCGGGTTGACCGGTAACCGGTTCCAGCCAGTGGAGAATTTCCTGGTAATCGGCATGTCCCGAAAGTCCACCCAGCCGGACTATTTTGGCTCGCACGTGTACCGGCGTCTTGTGAATGTACACAAGTTCCGCGCCGTCGGCCAGTTGGCGACCGAGTGTCCCTTCCGCCATGAACCCGGCCAGCGCGACGACAGTCGACGGATCGTCAAGACGATTGAGCAGATGATGCAGAATTCGGCCGCCGGTGAGCATTCCCGATGACGACATGATAATGGCCGGACCCTTGAGCTTATTCAACATCTGGGAGTCCTTACGCTTGCGATGCAGGAAGACGTTCTTCCCGTTAAGCACGGATTCGGTCGAACCGAGTCGGCGAGTGTCCAGAGAATGGTACGAAGCATATTTCACGTATATCTCGGTCGCCGTTATGGCCATCGGCGAATCCACGTGAACGTCGATGGGCGCGATGCGATGATGTTGCAGTAATTCGTTTATGAGGTAGATAATCTGCTGGGTGCGGTCGATAGCGAATGCCGGAATTAAGAGAACACTACCATTCTCCTGCACCTCGGTTATCAGGTTGGCCAACTCAAATAACGGATCCTCAGGCGGATGCATCCGGCCTCCATAGGTTGTCTCGCAGACCAGGCGGTCGGTTTGCGGCGGCGGCTCCGGATCGCGCGTCAGCGGATTGCCGTACCTTCCAATATCCCCCGAAAAGAGAATGGACACCTTTCTATTGCCGTCGTTCAACTCCATCTCCACGCACGCGGCTCCGAGAATGTGACCGACCACATGATAGCGAAACCTGATCTCCTCTCCGATCATCGTCCACTGACCAAACAATGCCGGTGTGAACAGACGCTCGGTCAATTCGACGTCATCAGTAGTGAAAAGCGGGAGGGCAACCTCGTGGCTGGATAGTTTCTTTTTGTTGCGGAATTCCGCGTCTTCCATCTGGAGGTGCGCTGTATCGAGAAGGGCCAGGGTCGCGATATCGATGGTTGGCGGCGTTGCGTACACTTTTCTGTTGAAACCGTTCCGAACCATCCGCGGTAAGTAGCCAACGTGGTCGATGTGACCGTGGGTGAGCACGACAGCCTCCAATGCGGTCGGGTCGAATTTCATCTCAGCCCAGTTGCGGGCGCGAAGTTCCTTGGCGCCCTGGAACATTCCGCAATCGACCAGGATTTTTTTGTCGTTGACCGTCACAAGATACTTGGAGCCGGTCACGGTTCCGGCAGCGCCGTGAAAGGAAAGCGTGATCACAGTCAATAGTCTCCGATTATTTTCGTGGCATCTTGCATCTTGGTAGCACTTTGCGTGACCGAAATCAAGAACAAATCTGATGCGGTGAAAAAGAGACCGGCGGTGCGACAAATTGCCGCATCGCCGGTCGAGTCATGATCAGCTTGCTCGATAGGTACGAGCTGACCTAACCTACTTCAGGAGGATCATCTTCCGAGCTTCGACAAAACTCCCGGACGTCAACCGGTACAGATAGACACCGCCGGCTACCGGTGTTCCCGTGGCATCGGTACCATCCCAAGGCACGACATGCGTGCCGGCCGTCATGGCGCCATCCACCAGCGTTCGGATATGCTGCCCGGTCACGTTGAATATCTCCAGGGTCACCTTCCCGGCCACCGGCAGGGCAAAGGAGATTTGCGTACCCGGGTTGAACGGGTTCGGGTAGTTCTGGTTGAGAACGTAGTGGTCCGGAAGTCCTCCGGGTTGATTTCCGGGATCGGAAGTCACGGCGCTCAGACGCACGCGCGCGCCATTTGCCGACCAAACCAGATCCGGATATACCCGCTTGCCGTTAATGGCGATCTGTACGGGTTCCTTCTCTTTGGGGTACCGTCTCGTGGCGTCAGCGCCGTCATCGAATCCGTACACCGGCGTGAATTTCAACAGGCCGTTGCCATATTGAGCCGAACCACATTTCACGCCGTTTGCTGTCGTCAGCTCAATCGTCGTGCCCGAGGCCAGTTCGGCGCCATCCACGGTGATATGTGAACCATAGACCGACATCCACGTACGGGAAGGCATCACGCCGCCATCGCCGGTTCGGGTGGCGAATCGTCCGCTGCTGACGCGTGTGCCGCCGAATCCGGGATAAATCAGGGTTCCGTCGTCCGACAGCTTGATCCAATAGCCCAGACCCGGATGAAGGTCGACCAGCGTGTTAAATCCGATTTGATTCGGCAGCCACAACTGCAGACCGTTTTCCCAGGTGAAGGCCGCCATCAGACCGGAGATAATTGACTCAAACCCCTGGGAAACTGAGTAGACGGTGTCGGGCCAATAGCTCACCAGATTCCAGTCCTGATACACGGGAATGGCCTCGCTCCTGTTAATCGGCATACCGGCAATCTGGAGGTCGGCATCGCACGTCAGGTGGAGCCAGTAGCCGTGCAGATAGTCGACATGAGTGAGCGTGGAAAACTCTTCGAGCTGCGGATCATACGTCAAACCGCCATGCTCGAATCCCAGAACTGCATCGACGCAGTTCTTGATTCCTGCGATGGCCGAAGGCAGCGAGTCGCTGTACGCCACGTTCCAGGATATCAGATTCCAGCCCTGCACCAGGTGGACGACCCGATTGGCGCGGGTCACAAACTGGCAGGCGGGAACTCTGGCACCCAGAGCGGTCCAGATGACTGGGGGCTCGACGAAAGCCGTCGTGCCGTTGATTTTGAAGGCAATCGTATCGCCCGGATGGGCGCCTTCGTCCTCCGGAGTATAGATATCATCGCGGTAAATCGGCATGAATCCGAAGCTTCCATCCTGCCGAACGATCCCCAGTCCGCACAGCACACCGCGTGGACTAAACGCCTCAATTACCGTACCGTGGGCAAGCGGCACGCTATCAAGCGTCGGCGCGCCGCAATAGACATCGATCCACTGGTCAGTAGGATGAATGTGGAACGCATCCCCGACGCAGACAGTCTTGTGTAGCGTGTCGGCGCGGCAGAGCGTGGCCGCAATCAGAGTGACCGGGTAACAGCCGGATTTGTCGTACCAGTGGACCGGCGAGATCTCCTGACTCGTGCCGGTGCTATCGCCGAAATCCCAGATGAAGGATTGTTCAATACTCTGCGGCGTGCAATTCTCGAACGTGACACGAAGCGGGTACTGGATGGTATCAATCTGCGTCTCAAAGCAGGCGCTCACCTTGGGAACGATAAC
>DATKJY010000180.1:0-5374 GCA_035543175.1 Candidatus Acidiferrum sp. | reverse complement strand
GATCGGCGCCGACAGTGAGATGGTCGTATTGTACAACTGGTCGAGATTGTTCCGGAATGGATTCTCGTAATATTTCGTGAATGTCGCATTGGCGTTGAGGAACGACGGCATCGCGTAGTTCAATCCCGCTTGTGCCTGATAATTGGGGGCGAACGATCCATTGGCCGTCAAATCACCGATTACCTGCCAGGTAGCTTCGGTTGCAAACAGCGGTTTCTCACCGACCTTGCTGCCAACCGGCAGATCTGAACTCGCGCCCACTGTCAAAGTGTTGAAAAGCCCGTAGTAGCTGGACGCCTGCGCGTACGTCCCGGTGGTAGCCAACATCGTCCCCGAACCGCCCGCCACCGTATATTCGAGTTTTTTCTTCGGGACAAGGTTGTACGGCACGCGCACGTACTGCTCCTCGGTCCGTATTTCGCCGTTCGGCCCGTACATCTTCAAAGTGATGAGGGAGGAGCCATAAACGATATCGAGATTGAAATCATATTCCCCTTTTTCGTCCGCGCTGGCCCAGTCAGTCAGCTTGTTGTCGACATACAGTTCAATTTCCCACCCCGGATCGAGTTTGCCGGTCAGATTGATCGTCTGGAAGTAGGTGCGCTGAATTTGTGGTCGGTTGGTCACCACGGCGCCGTCTAGACTCCGCGAGAGCGCCCCACTCGAGTACACATTGCCGAGTTCAACTTGCGAAACATAGGGGTTAGGATTGAAGCAATAGTGCCACTTATAATTGAGTTGCCGGCTGTCAAATCCGGTGACCGTGTTGCCGCTGCCGGAGAGGGATATGTCACCCCCCAGTACCATTCCGCCAAGATTCAGGTCCAAATACTGCCCGCCGCCGCCCACGGGGTTCGCCGACAGCGCCCAGTCTGCGGTTCCACCGGCAAAGTACTCGTGCCGGCGGGGAATTTCATGGACACCCTTAAGCGATGTAATCGATGCCTGCAGTTTCTGGCGAGCCAGCTTCCGCTGCAGCTTCTGGTACGCCGGGAAATCCTGATTGAGCGGCAGGAGGACACGGAGCAGAGAGAAGTCGAACGTCATCTTGAAGCCGAACAGGGTTTCGAACATATCAACGCGCAGATAAAACTCGTGGTCGTCGGAAAGGAAATCCGACGATAGCAGCGGCCGCTTCTTACCGTCGATGTCGGCGCTGAACCTGCCGAAATCCAACTCGTACTGCTGTGAGCGGGAGAAGAGGAAGCCGTAGCTTCGCTTGGCTTCGATATCGGTCGTGATATTGAGATCGAGCATATGAAGTACTTCGGTGACCGGAAGGTACACTGTCGTGCCGTCGTAGCGGACTAGAATGTCCTTGCTCACTAACCGGGGAACTTCGAAACTTACGACGATTTCTTCGGTGGTTGGGGCCTGCGCCGATGACACGACAGGGAACAGACAAACAACTCCCAGAATTGTCGCACACACAATTCTAGGAATTGCTGCTCTGAAAATGGTTGCCCGGCGCATATGCATATGCCCGCTCACACCGTAAAGTCTAACTTATCATAGCGGCGGTTATTCGACCGCAGCGGTATAGAGAATCTTGTTGCCGGTGATAATATTCTCCGGCGCAATATCGGAGCGTCCTTCCGTGGACACGCTCAGTTCGACCTGGTAGGGCGTCTTACCGGCCGTGGCAGGCAGCGGAAGGTCGATCCGCCGCTTCAGATCCCGGTACACCGCCAGTTCGGTAGTCTGTCGCGTGATTTCCTTCTTGTCCGCGTCCAGAAGCCGACAGGTGATCATGCCCATGTAGGACACGTTGCCTTTGTTGGTGAAATCGGCCAGGACAGTGATATTGGAATCCGTCTGTCGCGCTTCCGCTTTGTTGAGCTCAATTTTGGAGACCAGTGCTCCCGTGCGGTACTTTACCATAATAGCGGTCTGCATGATCATGTTCAGCTTGGTACTAATGGTGCCCTCGGCCGACGGTACCGGCAGCGAGGTTTCCCCTTCCTGTGATCGCACTACTATACGCGCCCAGTATTCACCATCGGCCAGCCCTTTGGGCGGATTGGCAACCAAGCGTACCACCTGAGTTCCATTCGGCGGAATAACCAGCCGACGCGGGAACGCCTTTATCCAGTCGACCGCCGAACGGGTATCTGTGACTCCGGAATCTTGAAGGGTCACTCTCACATTTCCGAGGCTGTCGGAGATCGGAAGGCCGTAACTGAAATGGATCGTCACCTCTTTCGGTGCGTTGGTCGGATTTTGAACATCCATGCGCCCCGTGCGATTCTGATCGGACAGGAACACCACTGTTGGTGCAACCAATACTCCGGCGGTCGCGTTGGTGGCATACACCAGAAAGAGGACAATCAGCAAAAGGAAACCCCACCGCGAGCGATTGTCGTCCGTCGGTGGGGGAGTCTTCGTCATATTCATAACATCATCCTATGTCTCATTCAGGTTCAGCGGGTCTCCCGGTCGGCTATCCATGCCGGCGGCGCGACTCGCATGGCCGTGGATTCCATCTCCACGGCAAACGGATCAGATCATGACCCGGTATAGGAAACCGTCAGCACGATATCAGCCTGATAGGCGCCGGCTGTCTGGTTCACCGACGGAATCACTTTGCCGCCCAGGAAAATGGCCGCATGGCCGCCGCCGCCGAGGCAAGTCGCGGTCGGAAATGCATGCGGATTCGTGTTCGGCCAGCCACCACCGCCCGGAGTCGTCGGATCGATGTTCACCGTCGAATCTACCGTCGCATCAGTCGTGCTGAACGCAACCACCATACGGTCATTGCCGACACCGCCGGCAAGATAGTCGGGCAGCTGCATGTAGATGGACAACTGGGCGCTCGCCGCGCCGGCGATCGTGAAGACACCGGCATTGGCGTCGTTGTTCGGGACGACTTTGGCTACGCCCTGGTACACGTTACCGAACGCGAGTGCATTCGGAGCCGCTACCACCAGCGCCGCCAGCAGCGTCGCAGTCGCTGAACCGTTGGCGACGTCCTGTGATCTGACCATCGAAGGACTGATCACAAAGGCGACTGCCAGCACGGCTATCAGCAACCCTTGAAGTTTCATTTTTGAGAACGTGTGCATTCTCTGCTCCTTGCGATCCGGGGTCATCCCCCTTCTTATGTGTGTTATGGTTACTTTCATTTCCCAATCGCACATTGATCCGGTTAACATCAACTCCCGGTGTAGGCTACCGTCAGCACGACGTCAGCCTGGTAGTTGCCCGCTGTCTGGTTCACCGATGGAATCACTTTACCACCGAGATAGATGTCCGTATTGCCGGCGGAACCTATTTTCGTCGCGGCCGGAAACGCATGCGGGTTGATGTTCTGCCAGCCTTTGCCCGCGGCCATCGTGGTTGGGGAATTTCCACCGGTTGAGTCGACCGATGCATCGGTGGTGCTGAACGCAATCACCATGCGGTCGTTGCCGACTCCTCCGGCCAAATACTCCGGCAACTGCATGTAAATCGAAATAACGCTGCTGGCCTGACCGGAGACGCGAAAAACGCCGGCGTCGGCGTCGTTATTCGCAATGGCCTTGGCAATCCCCTGATAGACATTGCCGAACACCAGCGTGGCCGTCGACGTCACAGTCAGCGTGGCATAGACGGTTGCTGTCGCAGACCCCACGGCGACATCCTGTGAAACGGCTAACGTCGGCGAAAGCAGCGCCACGGCAACCAACAGTGTTGCCAGGCGTGCCAGCCTCGTCAGCCATTCGGGTAAGGTCTTCATACCTTTCTCCACTTCCATGTTCATACTTTATGCACTAAGCGATCATTGTTTACGTGCTTCGTATGGTTGTTAAATCGTCAGACAGTGCAGAATCTTAACAGGGGGCCCCGAAATATTTGCAGTCTGCACGGTTTTCAGGGGCTTGGAGGGGCTCGAAGTAGGATTCGCTCGGAGCCTTTTGTTTCAGTCTGGGACGATGCGCAACTTGTTGTCAGATAATGGGAAAGGCCCTACTCTCGAGGGCCTGAAGGCTGCAAAATGCCAGGCTCGATCAAAAGGGGAAAATGAAAAAAAAGGGCTCTTATCGAGCCCCTGGAATTCCACTTTCTTTGAATTCTATCAGGTGCCGGTATAGGCTACCGAGCAGACGATATCACCGGCGTATGGTCCGGCCTTCTGATTCACCGCGGGCGAGACCTTGCCGCCGAGGTAGATTCTAGTCTGACCTCCGGTGCCGATCTTGGTTGCGGCAGGGAGATTCCGCGGATCCTGATTGATCCAGCCGTCGGCGCCCGCGAAAGTCGAAGGTGTCACGACCGTCGTATCGACATTAGCGTCAGTGTTGTTGAAGGTAACTACCAGTCGGTCAGAACCGTCGGGGAGAGCCAGGTAATCAGGCATAGTCAGGTAAATCGATATCCCTGCGCTGGGGGCGCCAATGATGCTGAAAATTCCGGAGGAGTCGTCCTGATTTTTGCCCATGATTTTGGCGATTCCCTGAAAGACGTTTCCAAACTGAAGATCCTGAACGGCGGTCACGGAGAGACCGGTTAATACGTTGGCCGTCGCCTGTCCGTCGGCGACATCCTGCGAAAACGCTGTCGGCGACGCCCACAATCCGATTCCAAGAAGGACCGCAGTCAGAAAATATCGGCGCAATGTGCCTCGGCATGACGCTGTCATGTAGTACCCCCGAAACCGCTGGTTTATCGTTTTCATACTCTCCCGGAGCCTTTCTCTACATACATCGTCCCCCTATGAAAACTGCTGAGAAAATCGCGAGAAAATGAACGTTTTCAGAGGGAAGTTGAGGGATGATTGAACACGCGTCGGCGCGGGTGAAACACTAGTTTCCGGTATACTCGGCTTTCACCTGTATTATGCCCGAGTAGTTGCCCGGTTTTTGACCAATATTGGGGACGAGCGTCCCACCCAGCCAGATCGTCAGCCCGTTTAGCCCGAGTCGATAAATGATGGGGTGCCACGGATTCAGATTGTTGTAGCCGGGGCTCGACTGGTTGGGCGTAGCGCTTGAGTCCATAGAGCAGTCAGTATCTGAGATGACCACGTGCATATTGAATCCCCCCTGATTCATATAAGTCGGCAGCTGCAAAAATGTAATCTGAACCTCGGCTCCAGCCGTCCCGGAGACATGAAATTCCGCTGCCGCGCCGGCCGTCGTCTTATCGATCACCTTGGGAATACCGGGATAGACGTTACCGAACGCCAGCCCGCTCACGTTGGTGACATCGATAGCCTGCGCCTGTGCCTGTTCAGGATGGGAGATTGACAGAAAACTCGCGAGCGCGACACCGAAGCCCAACAGCCAGGTTATCTTCATAGCTTCCTCGCTTTGAAGCTACGAGTAATGGAGAGGGGAGTCAATTAAAACTGGCGGTGACGGAGGGCTCTAATTCTCGGTATAGATGACTGTAATTA
>DATKJY010000179.1:0-3904 GCA_035543175.1 Candidatus Acidiferrum sp. | reverse complement strand
CAGCTACGGCGCTCTGACATACCAGGGCGTGTATCCGGGGATCGATCTAAAATTCTACGGCGACAGCCTTCAGATGGAGTATGATTTCATCGTTAATCCCGGCGCCGACCCCAAGCAGATCCAGATCCAATATTCGGGCATCAAGTCAATGGCAGTAAACGGCTCTGGCGATCTTGACGTCACTACCGACTGGGGGGTGCTGACCGAGCATAAACCTCTGGTTTATCAAATGATCAACGGTGTCCGGACTGCGGTCGCAGGACAGTACACGATCAAGAGCGCTACCGCCTTCGGCTTTGCCTTGCCCCAGGGGTACGATGCGTCACTGCCGCTGATAATTGACCCCGTGCTGACCTATGGAACATTCCTTGGCGGAATGGCAACCGACAGGGCTTTTGCGATCGCCGTAGACAAGAGCGGGTCTGCTTACGTTACTGGCGAAACCAAATCGCCGGACTTCTCGACGATCAATCCGTTCGATGGCACCTATAATGGCGGTTCGTGGGACATCTTCGTTTCGAAGCTCTCCCCCGACGGCATGACACTTGAATACAGCACGTACATCGGCGGGTCAAATCTTGACCGCGCATGGGGGATTGCAGTCGATAGTGGCGGCCTCGCCTATCTGACCGGTGAGACCCGGTCGACCAACTTCCCCACCCATAACGCGCGGCAATCGAAATATTCCGGCAGCGAAGCGGACGCTTTTGTCCTCGAACTGACACCGGGCGGTGATTCCCTTCGGTACAGCACGTATCTCGGCGGCACCCTCCAGGATGCAGGATACGGCATCGCAGTGGATTCACGCGGCCGCGCGTATGTCACCGGCCATACGCATTCATCTGATTTTCCGACTCAGAACGCCTTATATCCGACATTCAGCGGCGGCGATGGTGATGCTTTCGTCGCGCGCCTGGCGAGCGACGGCTCTGCGCTTGAATTCAGCACCTATCTCGGCGGGCAATATGACGATAAAGGACTTGGTATCGCGGTCGACCAGTTCGACAGCCCATTTGTCGTAGGCACAACGTCATCCCCGCATTTTCCTACCAGACACGCCTTCGACAGCACATGGAACCTCGGGATCGGCAACGGCGGTGACAATGATGAAGTGTCCGATGCCTTTGTGGTCAAACTATCCCCCGACGGAGCTTCGCTCGTCTACAGCACTTTCCTCGGCGGTACCGGACGCGACGAAGGGCGCGGCATTGGCGTCGACCCCGGCGAGAACGCCTATGTCACGGGAGTAACCACATCAAACAACTTCCCGACTAGCCGTGCCATTCAATCATCACTAGACGGTTATTCTGATGCCTTCGTCACGAAATTGGGCCCTGGCGGAAACGCCCTCATTTATAGTACTTACCTTGGCGGCTCCGATTCTGATGCTGGAAACGGCATTGCCGTCGCTGCTAATGGGACTGCCTGCGTGGTGGGTGAAACCTCCTCCAAAGATTTTCCGCTCAAAGACGCGTTTCAGTCAAGTTTGGGCGGTGAGGAAGATGCTTTTGCGGTGCGGTTGCTCGCGGGCGGCGATGCGCTTATATTCGCCAGCTATCTGGGAGGAACTGAAGAGGACCTAGGGAATGCGCTGGCAGTCGACACCGCCTGCAATATGTATTTGGCTGGCGAGACGCATTCCAATGATTTCCCCTTCACCAATCCGCACCAGATTGTGTGCAGCCCGCTTGGATGTTCGGATGCATTTGTTGTCAAGTTCACGAGTCCGCCTGACGTCGATGGGGACGGTGTTCCGGACGCGGTCGACAATTGCCCGACTGTCTACAATCCCGATCAGGCGGATTCCGACCACAATGGCATCGGCGACGCGTGTGACACGCATTTCGAAGTGCAAGTCAGCAGCCAGCCGGCGGATATTTATTTCGTCAAGCAGGCTGACATCGATCGTGATAACTATCAGGACATAGTTTTCACAGGCAATTCCGCCGAAAGCCTCTACATAGCATACGGCAAGCCGGACGGCACACTTGACACGCCGCACGGTCTTCTCAAAGTCAAAGACGCGGCGTTGTCGGTCAATTACATCAATAAGGACACGCTTCTGGATATCGTCGCTCAAACGAACACGACCACGTTCATTCTGCTCAATAACGGAAACCGTACTTTCACGATAGACTCCCTGCCGCAAGTAGCTGCTAAGAAGGTCGGGAATTTGGCGGCGCCCGACAGCACGACGGTGCTTCCGTCTGTAGCCACCGGTTTCTTCAACCACGATGTCTACCCGGACCTCATCGCATCCCCGAATCTATTGGAATTCGGAACTTCGAGCGGCCAGTATCAAGCGGCCCTGACCTTGCCATTCTCGTTCACTGGCGTGGCGACCGCAGATTTCAACAGTGATGGCTTAGATGATATTGTAGCGGCGAACGGCGATTCAGCAAGAGTCTACTTAAATGACGGGACTGGTAATTTCACACCGATATCGTCGGTGCGCATTGGCTACCGATCCTATGATGTCGTCAATATCTTCGCCAATGTAGATTTCAATCGAGACGGCCATCCTGATTTTGCGCTTGTGACCGCCAATCTCAATGGGATTAATGATACCAGTGAGGTTATCGTCGGCTTGGGGGACGGCAACGGCGGCATTCTGTCGAGCGTCCGAATTTCAATTCCGGGTTCAGTTTTGAATCTCACCGTCTCCGATGTCAACAAGGACGGATACCTCGATATCAGCCTGCTCAACTCCACGGCTCGCCAGATTCAGACATATTTGGGTGACGGTCACGGCAATTTCACGCCAACCGCCGTGATGCCGCTCGGCACGGGCACGGCGCCGCTTCTCGCATTAACCAGTCTCGATTTGAATCGCGACGGCAATTCCGATTTTGTCGTGGGGGGTGCCTCCGGCAATGGCATCATCCTGGCCATCAATCAACTTCCCACCGAACCTGTAATCACCGACCAGATGGCCACCAGCTCGTATGGAAGCGCCGGCGTCAGCGTGACCAATCCGAATAATCTGATCATCTCAAGCGATCTGCAAACAGTTGCCGGTTCCGAATTCTGGCGCAGCGATCTGAACGGCGACGGCACCCTCGACGAGCGCGCCCTTGACTTCGACGTTCAATACGGTGAGTATCGCCTCGCTATCCAGCCGATGGATTCCGGCAGCGGCTATGCAACCATCAACGTGGGGATCGGCATTGACGGCTCCCAGCAGGCACGCATCTTTAGCAACTACACGGGCACTACTTCCTCCGGGCTAGCCGCCGCTCGATCGACCAACCCGCTGGATAGCTTGATCTTCTACTATACAGTAGAGCCCACTTCGTCCATACAACCGCCCAACGGTATTGCCACCCGTACGCAGACGCCGACGTTTGATTGGAGCAAGCTGGCAGCTAAAGTGCGAACGGCCACGACGTTTGAATTCCAGCTCGATCGCTTCTTCGATTTTCGCTCGCCGATATTCGATGTGAATAATCTCACGGGACCGACATACATGGCGCCATACCCGCTTGGCAAAGATTCGGTCTTCTACTGGAGGTTCCGGAGTTTCGACGGAACTGGCTGGTCAGATTACTCTCGTACGTTCGCCGCCTATGTCACCAGTTGCTGCAGTGGTCGGACCACCGGAGATGTGGACCAGGACGCTGAGCAGAGCGTCGATATGGCCGACCTGTCAATGTTGGCCGACTATATGTTTCTGTCACCACACCCGTCCTTGCCCTGCGAGGCGGCGGCTGACATTGACGCCAATGGCGTGATCGATATATCGGACATGACTCTCCTCATTGACTATCTGTTCGGCAACGCCACGCTGCCGACGTGTCAGTAGAGCGAGGAAAATTGCCGGCGTGGGAACTCGGCTGCCATCGGCCATGTTCTCGGAAGTTGTAACATGGATGCGGATAATCCTTATTCCGGATCGTATCGGCTA
>DATKJY010000178.1:0-4518 GCA_035543175.1 Candidatus Acidiferrum sp. | reverse complement strand
TCATCATAATGGGGTCCATCAGATTGTTGGTGGAACCCGGGACCAGCAGTTCGAACCGATTTACCCCTTTGTCTTCGATCGCCACTCGCTCGGCGGGCGAGAAGACCACCTTAGTCTGGGCGCTGTCGGTGAAAAACTCGGACAGCGTGACACCGAGAGCTTCGAGGATATCGGCGAGCGTTTCGACGGAGGCTGACGTCTGTTCGTTTTCGAGTTGCGAGATGTATCCCTTGGTGAGCCGGGCTCGGTCCGCCAGCTCCGCCTGAGTCAGGTCTGAAGCCAGCCGAAGGGCCTTTATTTTCCCGCCGATCCGAAGTTCCAACGACGCTATCCGATCATAGAACCTGGTTTAGTAAATCGTACCTTTTTGTTTAATAAACGGTGTGAGTATAAGTTCTGGTTGAATCTTGTCAAGGGTTTTTCTTGTTGAGGGCAAATTTTTTTTGGCCGGCGCGCCGCGCGCTGTCGCCTCACCGCCGCCAGTCTGCGCCAACAATCCCGAGGTTGCGGAGAATTCACTCCAGAATTTCCGGGCGCCGCTCGTCGCTCCGCTCACGGAGAGGTTCTGCGTCGACACGTTGCCGGCCTGACTATGCTGTCACTGTCCTATCAGCAGGAGGAAGCGAATGTCGAGTGAAATTTCTCCGTTCGAATCGGCCGGCTAGCAATTCAAGTCCATCGGAGAACAAGTTCAGTCCTCGGGTTCAAGCTCTGCTTCAAGCTGCGAGCGAAACAGGCGTCGTGAGAGAGACGAGAAGCGTTGAGTCGTTTCGGCGTGGCGACCGACGAGATCACTGGTCCAGTACATGGAGAGAGTTCGATTGTGGATAACTGGCGGCTTGGGGCAAAGCGATGGAGTCCGCCAACCGATTTTGGAGAATGGCTCTCGTTGAGTCGGAAAATTGGGCTGGCGTCAGGCCAGGCTATGTCGTATCATTTTTCGAGACTACGGCCATTTACATCAAACTGAATACAAAAAAAGGAGAACTCATGCGGAAGTACGTCCTGATAGCTATCCTGCTGTTCGCGGTGGCTCAGGTCGCCGTCGGGCAAGTCCCGAGACTCGGCGTCGGCGCGTTCGTCGGAGTGAGCATCCCGGTGGTTCAGAAGGACCAGGCGAAAGGGTCCGATTTCGGATTCCGGGTGCGGCTGAAAGCGCTGTCATTTCTGGTGGTCGAGCCGAATCTTGAATTCGTGAAATGGGGGAAGCCGGGAGTCGTTGAGGGGGTGGATCTCGGAATCGACGGCTCGAAGGTAACATCGTTCGGGGTCGACGTGACACTCGGCGGCCTGCCGGGGGCAGTCGGTTTCAAGCCGTTTGCTTTAGTCGGAGCAGCGTCCTACAAAGTCAAAAATGATCAGACGGGGTTCGACGAATCTCATCTCGGATACTCCGCTGGTCTGGGATTCATAATCGGGTTGATGGCCAAGATCGACGTCGACGTGCGCGGCAAGCTGGTCATCATTCCGACCACCGGCAGCGGCTCCAAGAAGGCTGCGAACATCGCCGCCGGATTAAACTACAACTTCTAAGGAGGCAGTGGCCATGAAAACCCTTGTAAGAAAATTGTGGCTGCCGGGCGCTCTGATTATTGGACTGCTCTTCGCCGGCTGCCTTCTGGTTTCTCTCACCTACGTGATTGTTACCAACTTTTCGTTTACGGCCTCATCAGGCTTTTATACTCAGAGCATCGACCTGACGAACAACAAGACCTGGGATGACAACAAGGACAAGATCGACCTGATCGATGCGGTGGGGTTTGAGATGACCATGGTCAACTCAAACGACGAACCGGTGACGTTTAACACATACGTGACGCCGGCCGGCACCGCCTATACGCGTAAAGGACAGCTTGACTCGCTGGCGTATGTGATCATACACGATCTCACGGTGGAGCACGGTACCACGGTGATGACGTACGCTCAGTCGCTGACGCATCTCGAGAACCTGGATAAGCTCAAAGAGCTGGTCAAGGGCGGCTCGTTCGTGTATTACGGGACCGCCACAAGTGGCGGCGCGACGGTAGGCGGGTTTAGTGTCAATCCCGGGAAAATTGTGGTAACATTTACGGTGACCAAATAACGTTATCTAGATCGAGTTTTTGTGAACCGGCCTCCTGTGGGGCCGGTTCTTTTGTGAGGGTCCCACTTGCCAAAGGGTGGAATTTGGGTAGATTGGGGACCTGCCGATAAGCAAAGTAGACACTGGGAGTGATGACTATCGAAACGTTCAATATCGTGATAATCGGAGGCGGCCCGGGCGGCTATACTGCCGGCATTCGGGCGGCCATGAAAGGCGCCAAAGTCGCGGTCGTCGAAAGCCGAGATCTGGGCGGCGTCTGCCTCAACCGGGGCTGTATCCCGTCGAAAGCGCTCATAGCTTCGGCTACTCAATACCGCAACATGAAAGAGTCCGAGGCGTTTGGGATTCACCTGTCGCAGCCGCCGGTCTACGACTGGCCGGCTATGCGGGCACGCAAAGACAAAATCGTGAGCATGCTGGTGGGTGGGATCGGCTCGCTGTTTAAATCCCACGGCGTGACGCATTACCAGGGATTCGGCAAGATCACCGGCGCGAATTTTGTGTCGGTAATCGACGAGCAGGGCGGCGAGACGAAACTCAAAGCAGACCACATTATAATCGCTACTGGCTCCCGCGCTATGAACCTTCCGGCCTTTCCGATCGACGGCCAGAGGATACTAACCTCGGACCATTTGCTCGAGCTCGATCATCTGCCGCAGTCGATGCTGATTATCGGGGCCGGCGTGATCGGTTGTGAGTGGGCCTGTATGCTGTCGCTGTTGGATGTCAAGGTCACGGTGGTCGAAATGCTCGACCACGCGCTACCGATGGAGGATGTCTCGACTTCGCAGATTATCGAGCGTGAGCTCAAGAAGCTCGGCGTGACCCTGTATACGAAGACCAAAGTCGAGGGGATCGAGCCGGGGCCTGAGGGAATTCACGCTAAATTGTCGAATGGGAAAACGGTCGACGCTAACCAGGCGCTGGTGGCGGTCGGAAGGGCTTTCAACACCGAAGAGATGGGTCTCGAAGAGGTCGGCGTCGAGCTCAATAAGAATCGCTCCGTGAAAACCGGCCCGGACATGCGGACCAATAACCCCAGCATTTTCGCGATTGGGGATGTTCGGGGCGAGGTGCTGCTGGCGTATACGGCGGTACACGACGGCTCGGTAGCGGTGGAAAACAGCCTGGGCGGGAAGGCGGTCAAGAATTACCTCGGTGTGCCATCGGTGATTTTCACCCACCCGGAGGTAGCATCGGTAGGGATGCGCGAGGCGGAGGCGGCGGCCAAGTATGATATCGCGCTTGGCAGATTCCCGCTCCGCGTGCTCGGGAAGGCACATGCCGAAAACGAAATTGCCGGCGAGGTCAAGCTGATCGGCGACAAGAAGACGGACAAGTTGCTGGGCGCGCACATAGTCGGGATTCACGCGACTGAGATCATTCACACAGCAGCTTTAGCGATAAACCAGGGGCTGACGGTGACGCAGCTCGGCAACCTCATATTCGGGCATCCGGTGATTTCGGAGTCGATCATGGAAGCGGCCCACGACCTGCACGGGATGTCGGTACATCTGGCGAAGAAGCGTTGAGAGCGCAGATTCTGCAGTTTGAGGCTGAGAAGCTTCAAATTGGGACCTCTCGGCGCACGAATTGCGTTTTGTTATGATGTTGTGATACAGTCGGATACGTTTGGCAGGTTCCTTGATGATTCCGATTTGAGGCGCACGGGTTGCGGGCCCCTCCAAATGTGGCATAGCTGCGGTGTTGTATGCACTGACATATCGTCTTGTGGTTTAATAGGATGGACAAGTTTTTGAGGGGGTGTGCCGTTTCGGCATATCAGTTGATATACCATATGCGAAGTTAGTTACTCTTAAATATACGCAGTATGGCGGTGAAGGGTATTTAAGAGGTGGGGATAAAGGAGTTCCTTGTGAGGGGGAACTCCTTTTGAATTCAGAGCGAGTGGCCAAGGATTGGCCGCTCCTTTTTTTGGTATTATTGACCGAAGGCTTCGGTCGTCCTATCTTTGATCAGAGGGATGATACAAAGATCTTGTCGATTCATCTTGCTAGGAACTGCAATAATCTCAAGACTGAGTCGGGAGTAGGCCGAAGCCATGCGGCGCATTTTTATCGCACTCTTGCTCACCGTTATTGTCTACTTTCCCGGATGCAATCGCGAAGCATTCAGCAGAAACCCATCGCTTCGATTTCGCTTGATCGGCACATGGACCACCCTTTTTGCCGAGGTAATTCCCAAGGAAGTCACGTATCCCAAGGATAGGAACCCGTGGGTAGAAATTCAATTTAGTTCAACTCTCGAGATTACGGGCGACACAGTATATATCGCGGTCTCATCGGTGAACGATAGCTCCCGTGGTGTCTTTACTGTCGCCTGTGAGTACGAACTCGCCTCGGATACGCTTACCCTGCTCGTAACTCGGTATCAAAATCCGCCGAGAATCGTACGGGAACCTTACCAAATCTCAG
>DATKJY010000177.1:0-2535 GCA_035543175.1 Candidatus Acidiferrum sp. | reverse complement strand
GCCGATCGCGATGGAGAAAGAGTTGCGGTTTGCCATTCGTGAGGGTGGCCGCACCATCGGCGCCGGTGTCATTCACGAGATTCTGGAATAGAGACGACTAACGAGAAGGCGGTGACACAGTGCCGAGAGATAGAATAACGCTGGCCTGCGGCGAGTGTAAGCGACGCAACTACGATTTGACGAAGAACAAGCGCTTGCACCCGGAACGAGCCGAGTACCGGAAGTATTGTCGCTTCTGCAACAAGCACACGGTTCACAAGGAGACCAGGTAAAGCTATAGCAGTTTTAGGCCAGTAGCTCGAACTGGTAGAGCGCCGGTCTCCAAAACCGGAAGTTGGGGGTTCGAATCCCTCCTGGCCTGCCAAGCTTTTCTGCGCGCAGTATGGTAGATAAAGTAAAGCAGTACCTCAAGGAAACGTTGGGCGAGTTGAAAAAGATGACTTGGCCAACCAAAGACGAGATGGTCGGCTCGACGGTGATCGTAATCGTCGTGTCGTTGATCGTCGCGCTGTTCATCGGCGCGGTCGACCGCATTCTGACTTTCCTCGTCCGGACTATTTTCGGTGGTGGGATTGGAGGGTGATCTGATGGCGCTCCGCTGGTATGTAGCACATACGTATTCGGGTCATGAGCAGAAGGCCAAACGGTATCTGGAGTCGGCTGTCGTCAATGCCGGACTCGAGGCTAAGTTTGGACAGATCCTGATACCGACGGAGCAGGTCGTGGAGATGAAGCAGGGGAAGCGGGCGACTTCGACCAAGAAGTTCCTCCCCAGTTACATTCTGATTGAGATGGATCTGGACAAAGAGACTCAGAACCTGGTTATCAACACGCCGGGGATTACGAGTTTTGTCGGCAGCGGCGGCAAACCCGCGCCTTTGAAAGAAGACGAAGTCCAGCGCATCGTCGGGCAGATCGACCGCAGCCGTACCGAAGAAGTTGTCGATGTTCCGTTCCAGGCCGGCGATCCGGTGAAGGTGAAAGATGGTCCGTTCATGGACTTCTCGGGAACGGTCAGCGAGGTCAACCTCGAACGCCGCAAGGTGAAAGTGATGGTATCGATTTTCGGTCGACCGACGCCGGTCGAACTGGATTACCTTCAGGTTGAATTGGCCAAGGGCAAAGCCTAAGCAAGAAACGTGTGAGTATTTTCGGAGAATAGAGAAACGTGGCAAAGAAAATAGTAGCGTTGGTAAAGCTGCAGATTCCGGCCGGTCAGGCCAATCCGGCCCCGCCCGTGGGACCGGCGCTTGGTCAGCGCGGCGTCAACATCATGGAGTTCTGCAAGGCGTTCAACGCCAAGACGCAGGGTGGCAACGGCATGCTGACGCCGGTGATAATCACCGTGTATTCGGACAAGTCGTTTACCTTTATCACCAAGACCCCTCCGGCCTCAACATTGTTGAAAATGGCCGCCAAGGTGCAAAAAGGGTCCGCCGTTCCCAACAAAGACAAGATCGGCATGGTGACCAAACAGCAGGTGAAAGAAATCGCCGCGTCGAAAATGGCCGACCTCAACGCCGCGTCGCTGGAAGCAGCGATTGCGATGGTCGAGGGGACGGCCCGTTCGATGGGCATCGAAATACAACCGTAATACCAGACAACGTTCGATTGAACCTGGCGTCGACGTGCTTCCTCGCCGGGGAGAATAGGAGACTATGCACAGATCAAAGAAGTACCAGTCCTTTCGGGACAAGATCGACCGCCGCAAGAGGTACCCACTGCCGGTAGCCGTCAAGCTGCTGAAGGATAACAAGTACGCCAAGTTTGACGAGTCGGTCGAGGTGGCCGTGCGTCTGGGCGTCGATCCCAAGCATGCCGACCAGATGGTGCGCGGAACGGTGGCGCTGCCGAATGGGACCGGAAAAAGCGTGAAGGTGGCCGTGTTCGCCCAGGGCGAAAAGGCTTCCGAAGCCCGCGACGCGGGCGCCGACTTTGTCGGCGGCGAAGATCTCGCCGAGAAAATCAAGGGCGGCTGGACCGATTTCGATGTCGCGGTCGCGACGCCGGACATGATGCGAGTCCTCGGGCCTCTCGGTAAGATTCTCGGTCCGCGCGGCCTGATGCCCAATCCCAAGACGGGGACGGTTACGATGGACCTTTCCCGCACGGTGAAAGAGCTCAAGGGAGGCCGTATCGAGTTCCGTATTGACCGTCAGGGGAATGTCGCCGTGTCAGTCGGGAAGATGTCGTTCGACGAGACAAAGATCGTCGAGAATGTACAGGCGTTTATTGACGCCATCATGCGCGCCAAACCGTCTTCGGCCAAGGGTACCTACGTCCTCGCGTTGTCGATCTGTTCGACCATGAGCCCGGGGATCAAACTTGACCAGTCCGAATTGACGGCGGCGAAGAAATAGAGAGGAGCCACACACCATGCCAAAACCGGAAAAAGTGACGACGGTCGCCGAACTGACTGAGTTATTCAAGGAATGCGGCTCCTTTTTCGTCACCGATTATCAGGGGCTGAATGTCGCGGACATCAGCGTCTTAAGAAAGAACCTGCGCGAGAACAACGTCAAATACCTGGTCGCC
>DATKJY010000176.1:0-4608 GCA_035543175.1 Candidatus Acidiferrum sp. | reverse complement strand
GTATGCGCCACCGGGTTATATCTTGCTCCAGTATTATAGCGGCGTCGATACGATATCCGGCAAACAGTTGGGTCGTCATTCGACCGTCATCTGGGACTCCCAGCGACGCGAAGTTCCTTTGACTATCGATCCTCACTGGACTGTATCCAATGTCCAGCCTGATGGGAGAATAAGCTTTACAGCCCTGGAGGCCGATAGCGGCGGCTACAAACGTTATCTCTTCGTCACGAGGATCGAGCCATGAAGATTGTAGCAAGAAGGATCGTGGTTGGATTAGGCCTGGCTCTCGTTCTGTGCCTTCTGATAGGCGCAACTTATCTGGCATCGCAACGGAGAGCGCCGGCGCTCTCGCCGGGGGCCGTCTTCTGCGACAGCGCAAGTAATCTTGAAGCTAAGGCCACTTATCGATTGGTAATCTACCTCGATCTCAACGCCTGTCTGACCTGCAATGAAGATATGGATGCTTGGCGCGAGCTATGCGGTGAACTTCGGGCGCGAGGCGGAGCTATCTCAGTATTTTCAAAGCGATGCGACTCCGCCGATGTCGCCTGGGCGATGCATCTGGAACAGATCAGCGACACGACGCGTGTGCTCGACAAGGCGACTCTCGATGTACTCGGCTGGCGTGAATTGGGAACGCCGGTCAAAGTTCAGCTTGACGGTCAGTGTCGCCAGGTGAAGATTGCGGGGTTCATGGGAAACCGGGCGCTCTCGCGCCAGTTCATCGATCAAATCAAGGAGACAATATGCGGAATCAGTCCTGCTCTCTCAGTTGCCGCGCCGCGATAGCTCTGATTCTCGTGTCAGTGTCAATACTGGTCATCGGCTGTGCCGTGACCAGACCGAGCTTCACCAAAATTTCCGATTTCAACGTGCGCACACCCGTCAGGCAACTGGCGGCCGCCTATCCGGGGCATTTTTCCAAGCCGTACACGATGCTCGTATTGACCGATGAAAACGCCACGTGCGGCGTGACTGAAACTCGCTGGTGGCGGGACTGGGAGCGATTTATGCACGAGAGAGGTGGCGCGTTTCTTCTTGCGACCAGTAAGGAAGATTCGATCGATCTCGTGGTAGCGGCACAACTCGACAGCACGAATGCCCCGACACTGGTTGTGCCATTGTCGAAACGCTATCTCAAGGATATGGGGATACCCATCGTGCCGTTGAATCTGCTGATTGACTCGACTACGGAGGTGATTCTTCTTAAGAGCGCCGTGATGGACACCGCAAGCTCGCGCCAATGGTTGGAAGCCATCGATTCGATCATCACGAGCCGGCGCGCGGTCGGCGAGACCGCTCGGCGGCAGTAGGCCAGCCAGTGAACACTTAACTGGCGGCACATAAACTCACTTCTTCGCCGAAATTCTCACGTCCCAAAGTTCCAGTGCCACAAGTTGACACTCTTTCGAACTCAATTTCCGGGTCTCCGAGTGTCATTCGCGAACATTCGCGAATTTTTTCGCGAATCCTGTTGTTGTCACACAGTGAGTTACGAGATCGTTCGCGAACGTTCGCGATCTTTTTCGCGAATTCATACGAATCGGACGAATCGCACGGGACACAGACGCTTTCGAACAATTAGCTAATTCGCTGCAATTTACGCACTTGTGGATTTCTTGATCCTCGATTGTCAGGTTGGCACGTTGTTTGATTAGATGTTTGGCGGGTCGGGAATCTCGCTGAACTGAATTTGGCAGATAACTTGGACCTCAAGTCGGAATGAATTTTCATCAATGGAACGACATCGGGGAAGGACGAACTCCGCCGAAGATGATGGAGGAAGTCATGGGGTTAATATCGGATGTCTGGCGGCTTCGCCGTGGGAAAATGGTAATACGGATTTTCGCAGTCCTGGGCATGATATTCATTTGCCTGTTGGTCAAGTTTTTCATGCACCTGAGGGAAGCCGGGATAGCGTATCAAGCCAGGCTCGATGCAGTAAAAGCTCACCCGATACTAGCAAATGGATTAGTATCCCCCCTCTCCGACGAGAAGGCGTTCGTGCAAATCCTCACAGGATACTACTTTGCCTCGCTGGATTCTCTCGACTTGTCGGAAGATCTTAAGGGGTGTGTGCTACATTATGACCTCCGGCCGTCAGATTTCCACGGCCGTCACACATCCAGCGTGGAGTTTTTCCTGGATTGCGGGTGCAAGCGCACCGGCATGTACGATATACTCACCGTAAGTATTGATCCGACAACCCTGCGTATCGACTCACTGGGTACCCGGCGACGCGTCACGCAGGATACGTATGAACCGTTCGCCGATTATGAGAGGAGGTGATTGATTGAAGAGATATGCCGCGATTTTGATGTTGATTATGGCGTTGTTGGTCGCCTTTGTACCACAGGTCAGCTTCGCCACCCCGACACCTGCACCCATATACGAGCCGTGTGTATACTCTGATTCGCATCCGTGGGTGATGGGAGCCGCATTTGAGTGCTTTTTGAGTCAGTTATTCCCGCAGTGGTGGTAGGGGATCGATGATGACAGGAGGAGGGCAAGACTGCAGCTTGCCCCTCTAAGGAAAAGTGAAGGGAACAGACTATGAGATTGCGACATGCTCTGTCAGTGATGCTGTTTATCGCAGTCAGCTCATCTATAGCCCAAAATGAGTTCGACCCGGACCGCAGCGGCTACCGCCCGCCGGCGAAATTTGTCAATATTCTGGACATCAATGCGCCAATACGGAAAGGTGTCTATCCGTTCAGGCTGTCTATCGTCTATGATTCCACCGGAAAGAATCCGCAGATTATCTTGGTGCCGGATCTGCCGCAACTACCGCGGCAAGTGCCCGTATTCGCACTGTTTCGGACCTTCCAGCCGAACGACACCACTGTCGCCGTCGCGATCAGCCTGACTGACCGACCCCAGAAAACGCCTTCCCTCAGCATGCCCATTGTGGGCCGGAGCAATCGAACTGTACTTCAACTTGCCTACTACTCGGACACAGCCCTGTACATAATTTCAAATGACACATGCAACGTGGAAGTGAAACGAAGTGCGCAATTCGTCAAATTCGGCCGACCAACCGTACGATTACCCGGTGGTACTCCGGCAGTCACGAAACGGTAGGGTGGATATATGCGGCAGTATTATGCGGATAGTCGGCATCGGCTGAAAGCCTGTTATCAGCGAAACATGCTGATCGGCCTGGCTGCAGCGACTGTTCTCATTGGAGTGCCGTCGTTGATCCTGTCTGGTTTTGGATCTTCGCCTGAGCGCGTGCCAATAGAAGTGAATCTGGTCGGCCCTTTGGGTGAGCTGCCTAAAGCCGCTGCCGCTCGTCTCGTGCGTTGGGTTGCGGAAGACAAATCATTTCACGGCCAGTTCGGAGTAACGGTCAACGTGATTCCCGAGGGGACATTTTCAGTCGCGGCGATAACGCCTGCCCAACTGCCCGCCAATATACCGGTGGTCCCGGATCCAACAGATATAGACGAGCCCGATGGGATGAATGATGGCATCGATGGATTCGGAGATGCAACCGCCACAAGTGAAGCCGACTATTTCGCGGATACGACCATATCATTCGTAAATCGGGACTCCATAACCGTAGTGCGAAAAACCGACCCGGAGTATCCGCGAGTAGCCGATGACGCCGGGAAAGAAGGGCGTGTCTCCATTCTCGTTTATGTTGATGAGTACGGTGAGCTGGCTCGCTTTCCTTCGGATATCGCTAAGAACTCGCGTGTAAAATTGCTCGAATTCGAGACGGACGGTTACAAACAAACGATGGAATACTGTGTTGTCGTTGAGCAGCCCCAGGGCTGGTTTTTTGCGAAGAACCTTCTGAAGGTCCTCCCAACCTGGCGCTTCCTACCTGAGGTGCATCAGGGTGTGCCTTCGGGCGACTTTCTCGTCGTAACCTACCATTACTGCAAAGGTGTGAACTGTTCACGATTGGAGTTACAGATGGTGAAGAAATAGAAGCCGCTCATCGTCGATCAAGGTCCTTCCAATTTGCCCGCTCTTGCTGGTTCGTGAGCCCTAGCCAGCGGGCAATCGCATCGCTTTTTTTCCAAAATCTTCACGTCCAAAAGTTCCAGTGCCACAATCTGACACTGGCAAGCATGATTTCCGGCCTTTTCCGCAAGTTTTTGGCCGGTTTTGTCTTGACAACCCTATCCATGTTCGATATTGATTTAGTGTAAGCAACAAGAGAAGGAGATTGGTGGGAAGATCGCGCTTTTCTTTGGCATGCTTTGCCCGAACAGAATATCATCAATAAGACCGTTTGCGGGTGAGGCCTGTCTCGGAGTTTTCATCCAGATTTGATCTTCGACGCCGATCCTGTCAATCTTGCCGATGGCCGTCCGACGGTTGTCGTGAGCGATTTATCATAGATGGCGAGATAGGTAGTAGTAACATGGAACCCGTTTTTCAGAGTGGTGATGAGTATGAGTAAGAGGTCAAAACGAATGAAGTCGCTTCTGAAAAGGGGGGTACTGCTATTTGTTGTAAGCACGTTCATGATCGCGCTGCTGGCGCCATGCACGAGCGCGAGCCTCGATCCGAATAAACTTCGCGTCAGTTATGTCAGGCCAAGTGTCAATGCGCCGACAACAGATGATGATCCTTTCCCAAGCGGTCAAAGCGTAC
>DATKJY010000175.1:0-4581 GCA_035543175.1 Candidatus Acidiferrum sp. | reverse complement strand
CTCCTTCTCGATGTTCTCTTTCCCCTGAAGGATCTCCCCTCCTTTAAGCAGGAACGCTCCGTCAGGAGCAAACAGCGATGCGAGCATCTTGGCATTTGATTCGCGATGTGCCTCAATCCACTTGGCATTTCCTTCATCGATCCCCTTGCGGGCCTCGGCAATCCGGGCGCTGTCGGGCGGCGTGGCCCAGGCGCAGGCGGCGGCCACCACGACAAAAAGAATCGCGCCCATCGCTTTGAATATTCGGTTCATGATTCCTCCTATGAGATTCAAGATAGTCTTGTCAATTCTACAATTGAGAGAAGCGCTCAGTCAGCGTTCTTTATCGAAAAATCCGGGCTGATAATCGGCCCAGTGCTCACGGTCAATCTGATAATGATATTTATACCGGCACTCACCATCGCGGCAGGTGCGGGGTTTGGATTTGGTCAGGTACACAAAGCTATGCCCGCAGACTTGGCAGGTACCGCGTTTCCATTGGACGTCAGGGAGCTTAAGTGTGGACATAGTTGCGGCAGCGCGACAGAAGATTCAATGTAGCAAAGCTCAATTATTCGTGACGTGAGTCGAATGTCGTAACCCGCCCTCACTCCCCAGGCAACTTCGTCGGGAAGATCTCATGGATACTGGCGTGCGGGCGCGGAATTACCGTCACCGAAACCAGTTCCCCCACGCGCTTGGCGGCGGCCGAGCCGGCTTCAGTAGCGGCTTTGCAAGCGGCCACGTCGCCACGGATAATCGCGGTCACATATCCGCCCCCGACCTTCTCATACCCCACCAGCGTGACCTTGGCCTCTTTCACCATCGCATCCGCAGCTTCGATAAGCGCCACCAACCCTTTGGTTTCTATCAAACCCAACGCTTCCATGAGATCTCCTTGTCGGTCGAAAGAAAATTCCTGAGGCAATGCTATTGTCGATGGAACTGTATGTCAATTAAAAAAGTAGCCGCGTCGACGGTGCAAGAGCAACAGCAGCGGCAGACCGATCAGATAGCAGGCGATCAGCTCCCCGACACCCACCATCTGGACGCAGAACCAGTAGTTGACACCGGCAATCGGGGCGAGATACACCGACACTCCGAACGCATTCAACAGCACCGGCGGCAGCGGTGCGAGCATGACGTTGGGGTTGAGCCCGCGAAGCCATATAAAAGCCAGACCCCAGGTAGCGACCCAGGCGCCAAAAAGACAGAGGCCACCCAGTAGCAATGCGGACCAATGCGGAAAATCACGCGAAAGATAAAGAGGGACTAAAATGAGCGTGAACGACAGGATGCGGCTGCCATGCACGCGGAAATCGCCGGGGAGCGCCTCCTTGCCTTGACGCGATGAGTACACCAGCAACCAGATCGAGAGGGCAAGACAGATGATAGAGATCGGATACGACTGCTGAACGCCGAGCAGCGCAATTCCCCCGCCCCAAAGGCAGGCCAACGGCGCGAGAGCAAGAAGCCGATTCCCTTTCTTGTACGAAAGGTGATATATCAGGCGCGTAAGAACGGCGGCGGCCAGGGTCAGAAGCGAGCCGAACACGATATCCTGCCACCCGACACCGCCGAACACGTTGGCAATCACGCAACCGACAAACAGCCCCGGCACGCCTGCTGCAGTTAGAAACGGCAGGACCGTAAGCGCCTCGGCAATCCGAATCTGATATACCCCAAAAGAGATCGGCGCAAATACCAGACTGAGTGTTGCGTACATGGCCGCGATGAGACCGGCCAAAGCGATATTTTTGAGCCTCGACCCCATGATTAAAGGTCAGAAAAGGAAATCAACCACTCCGTGTCAAACTTTTTCTGAGGCCCGAAGACTCCCGACGCAAATGCTCGATAGCCGCCCGATCAAATTTCTCCGGTCGCAACCGAATATCGCTAAGGTCCGCTACCGGGATTTCACTGGGCGGCACGCCGGCACTCACGGTGATTGCCAGGAAGTATCCCTGACGGGAGATGCGTATGGCTATGGGAATGAATGTGTCCGGAACTGGCCGGCCGCTTTTCGTAACCAGAGTTATCCGTCGATTCTCAAAGATCGCCCTGAGGAAACGTTCGATTATCCGGCTCTCAAGAGTGGCAGCGGTGAGTTCGGTTGATTTATCAAGGACCAGCACTCGACCGCGCTCGCTACAAGCACGCTTTCTTAACTTCTCTACAAGTTTCTGTTCTATCACCCGGAATCGCCTGGCAAAATACGGGAATTCGTTCAGGACATTGTTGCGAAGGCAGAAGCAGACCAGCTCGATATCATCGTCGCCGAGCCCCATTAAAGGGACACCGGTGTCGCGGGCGAGCCGGTAGCCATTATCGTAATAGACCGGCACGTTCATCCGCGACAGCGATGCCATATCGCGGTAAATCGTCCTCTGTGACACACCGGTGAGCCCGGACATCTCCGGAACCGCCATCACCCGGCGACTTCGCATCAGGCTTATCAAATACATCAATCGTTCGGACTTGGTCATATCTCCCTCCATTTCAGAGCCATTAACTGACGCATCTTCCCAACCGTTTATGAGCTGTCATCAAAATCGGGCTCTCCCCTGACAGCGAGCGTCAGTAAATTTGGAGAAATTTGCGGGAAATGTTCAGCAGGGAGCTATTTGGAGTCGGATTTATACACAATAGCCAGGGATCCGGCGATCCGGGCGATGCTCTTTCTCAGTTCCGGCGGTGATACCACCTCCGCATCGGCGCCAAATCCAAGTATCCATCGCTGAATCTCTTCGAGGCCCCGGACTGTCACACGGTAGATAATCTCGTGGTCGTTAACGTCCTCAATCTGCTCGTCGGGATGATGGTGACCGGTCAGGACCACTCGAGCGGCCGAGCCGGTGAACCGGATTACGACTTCGACAGCGTCGCCGCTGTACACCTGCCAGCTTCCGGCAAAATAACTCTCGGCACTGACACCTTTTCTGGGGGTGAATTGCTCAGACAGCGGTTTCAGCGAGATAATCCGGTCGAGACGGAAAGTCCGGAAATCCTGCCGGAGACGACAGTACGCGACAAAGTAGAACGCCCGCGCGCGAAAGACAATGAAATATGGTTCCACCACTCTGGTGACCGGCCCCGAGCGAATTGAGTCATACTCAAGTTCCAGACAGCGGTTGGCCGAAACCGCTTCTTCGAGTGGCGCAAAAAATTTCTCGGCACGGCTTTCTTCCTGCGATACGGGAATATCAATATGCGTGGCAGGGCTCGACCGTCGCCTTCGTTCTTTGACGACTTCCGACAGTCCGGCCTCGATTTTGGCTCGCACCCGCTTGAGGGCAGCTTCGTACTTGCCGGTTTTGCGGAGCGGCGAGGATTCGATCGAGAGTTTCAGACACGTGTATTCCTCGAAATCGAAATTGAGCGGGGGCAGAAAATTGTCGGTGGTCAGTTTATATCCGTTGTCATAGTAGATAGGGACGTTCGCTTCGGACAGCGCAATGATGTCACGATAGATTGAGCGCTCGGTCACGCCGCACTCATCGGCCAGTTTCGCCGCGTTGAGATTGCGTCGGGCCCGCAGAAGATTCAGGATATACAGCAGGCGATCATATTTCGCCATTCCCATCGGAATTCCTCCCTGTCCGGTACGCCAACATACGTTGTGGGAGGGCCGGTCGTCAATATGGCATCTCCCCCATAAACCGAGCTATCGAAAGGCTCGTCGGATATGGGGAAATTCCCATATCGAGGTCGTTATCGCGTGCGCGCCAACAAGTTGCGCAATCCAAACAGCGCGGCACCCCCTTTGCACCGGTCTTGAGTCGTGAAAGTGAGGAACACCTAATAGCAGGGGTTGTATATGGCTCGAAAACACAGAAGTAGAAAGAAAGCCGAATTCTCGGGAAGCCTTGGCTCGTTCCTGCTTAAGAACGCCGCCAAGATCCTTTTCGGCCTTGTCCTGATAGTGGTCGTGCTCACGCTGGCGCAGTGCACGATCAAAAAACCGGAAGCGCCGACGTGGGAAACGCAGCTGACCGTCCCGCTCATCAACCGCACCTACCACATGGATGAGTTGATTCGGCGGATGGACCAGAAGGGGATCGAGATGGTGGGTGATTCCATCCGCTATTCGCTCAGCTACGATCTGGACACGGTCATGTTGAATTCGGACAACCTCGATGCTTCCGATATAAGCAGCTCGTTTTCCAAAGAGCTCGGCCGGATCACGCTGAACACGCCGACCGTAACACCATTGACCTTTGCGGCGTCTTCCATACCGCTTCTGTCGCTGGTTTTCCCAGGCACTGTCCCACCGACCAGTTTTCCGCTGATGAACGATTTCGCCGGCATCTCGGACTTCTCATCGGCGCGAATCTCCAGCGGCCAGATGTACGTGGTAATTACAAACAATCTGGGAATCCCCATCGACGCGCTGACTCTTCAGTTGTACGATGTGCTTAATTCCCAGGCAATAGATACGCACTCGCTGACGCGCACGCTTAACGATGGAAGCAGCGATTCGCTGCTGTTCGACCTAAGCGGCAAGATGATATCGGACTCGCTGCGCGTTATCGCCAATTGCCATACACCGGGCGGTACGGTGCTTTCGGCGGCTAACAAAGAAGTCATCACGGCCATCCATTT
>DATKJY010000174.1:0-2213 GCA_035543175.1 Candidatus Acidiferrum sp. | reverse complement strand
GCGTCGACTCGTCGTTGCAACCCGCGCGCGAGGATGAGCAGGCCCAGCCCGAGGATACTGCCGACGAAATGGGAAATTTCGATCACCGACAGAGGCAAGAACCGTTCCAAGAACAACAAACGGGACTGGACGGCAGGCGTGGCTCCGGAGAACAGGAGCACGACGCCGGAGACAAAGACGGTAAACGACAGCACCTGCGGCACGAACATCGGCACGAACTTCCCGACACCGGCGGCAATCCTCTTGATGCGGGCGCCACGACGGGCCAGTTCGTAACCTGCAAGTGAGACCGACGCGAGCGCCAGCGGCAGCAAATAGTAGATCAGCCGATAGGCAAGGAGCGAGCTGACGAGTTGAGCGGGTTCAGCAACAGGGCCGAGCAGAAGGATGAAAACCGTTTCGAAAACGCCAAGGCCGCCAGGAACATTACTCGCCAATCCGGCAATTTGAGAGAGCAGGTAGACGCCGACGACATGACCATACGAAAGGCCTTCGACGGACGGTAGCAGTACATACAGAGCGGCCGAGGCCACAAGCCAGTCGAACATGCCGACAGCGACTTGCGAGACAGTCAGGCTCGGAGCGGGGACTTCGAACTGCCAGCCACGAACCTTGATAGGCTTGCGAATCAGCGTAATCCAGGAAACGTAGGTCAGGACGATGGCTACGAACAGAATTCCGAGCGGCAGCGCCGAGCCGAACGGGATATGCACTTGCGCAGGGATATTCGGCGGCATCGTCAGGAAGGTGACCGCACCGGCGCTGAGATAGCCGAGCCAGAAGGTGATAATACCGAAACCCATCAAACTGGTGATTTCAAAGGTCGAGAGGCCCCAGGCGCTGTACAGACGGAGGCGGATGGAGCCGCCGGTAAAGAGTGAAAATCCCAGATTGTGTCCGATGGCGTACGTGATGAACGAGGTCAGCAGTACTTTAGGGTATTCAAGCGCGTGCCTGATATACCGGAGCGAGAGCCAATCATATCCGGAGAGGGCGAGGTAGCTGCACATCGTAAACAGAAACGCGAGACCCACGCGATAGTACGGCAGCGCATGAAGCTGAGCCATAACATCGTGATAATGAAGGTGGCTAAATTCGCGATGCAGCACCCAGAGCGCTACTGCAAAAAGAACGATGCCGACCAGTGAACCCGCGATTTCAAGGACGCGCTTATTCATACCGTATCTTCATAATCTAATAGCGCACCAATGAGAGTGTCAACAAGAGGACGCATGCGCACGAATACATGAACGGGGATCGACACTTAGACTTCCGTGACAATGACACCCGTAAGCACGATGGCGGAGCCGATGAGGAATGCCGGGCCGGGGATTTCGCCTAGGGTGAAGAAGGCGACCGTGGTAGCGATGACCGGCTGGATATTGGAGAAGACGGCCAGCTTGGAAGCTTCCATGTATTTCAAAAGCCAGTACCAGATAACGTAGGACGCCACCGAGGATCCGAGCGCCATATACAGCACCGGAAGCCAGGCGACGAGGGTGACATGCGAGTAGTCGAATGTTAACGCGCGGTAGAGACCGAACGGAAAATAGGCAACAGCACCCGACGCCAGTGCGTAGGCGGTGACGCGGAGGGCGCCGTATTTTTCGGCCAAGGGTTTACCGAATATCGCATAGGCTCCCCAAGCCCAGACGGACACGAGGATAATCAAGTCACCTTTCAGGTATTCGGCGCCGACTTTGATGGCGCCGCCGGTGACAAGAATCAAGGCGCCAATAAGTGCCAGTGGGATGCCGACTGCTTTTTGCCAGGTCAGTTTTTCTTTCAGGATAAAGATCGCCATGATGAGGACCCAGATCGGAGTTGTTGCAAACAGCACCGCGCCGTGACCTGCGGCGGTTAACGATTGACCCCAGAGATAGGCGGTTTGGTTGCCGATTATGATGAGCACTCCGATACCAATGATGCGGGGATAGTCTCGGCGCGCAATGCGGTTATCCTGCTTCTGGAAGTGCACCATAGTAAGAAGGACCACGGACGCGATGAGAAATCGAAAGAACGCGAATGTAAACGGCTCGATGACGGCCAGACCATATTTCGATATCGGGAAGCAGAGAGCGCCCAACGTCTGTTGAAAGAGAATCAACGGAAGGAAAAAGCCCCAACCGTGTCCGGACCGCGAGTTTTGGACGGAGGCCGGTGACCGGGTCAAATTACCAGTTTGAGAACCAGAGCTATCAAAGAAGGCGTTA
>DATKJY010000173.1:0-5557 GCA_035543175.1 Candidatus Acidiferrum sp. | reverse complement strand
TGGCGCAAGTGCGGGATCAATCCGCTCTCGCCTCAAGCGGGGACGTGGATATATGACCGGGCCAACTGGTGCCCGGGATCGATCGTGCAACCTGACGACTATGACATTGCGATCAAGAAGGGTTCAACCCACCGGGTGGCCATTAAGATGGAGCCGTATATCAATCAAAAGCATCCGACCGCTCACTACGCTCTATCCACTTATCTCTTCTACTGCAAGGCGCCGTGGGCACGCAACGACGTCTCCCTCGAGGAGATCATGGCGCCCAGCGATGCCGATGAGTACTCTCGCATGAATCCCGTGTGCGGCAATCCCCGAATTCTGGTCAGGAACAGCGGCCGGAATCCCGTCACGACGATGACCGTTCGATATGGTTGCCCCGGCATGAAGGAGCCGAGGTACGCCTGGCAAGGAAATATCGCTTCGCAGCAGACCGGCGTGATTGAACTGCCGGGGGCGATCTCCGGATGTGAGCACGGCCGCCAGTTCAGTGTAACGCTGGACTCACCAAATGGCCGCAAAGACGATTACACCGATGACAATACCGGGACCAGCGTGGTCTATCTGCCTCCGGTGTATGGAACGGATTTCATATTGGCGCTGCGGTCGAATAATGATTCCTCGCACAATGCGTACGCCATTACCGATTTGAATGGGGCGGTTATCAGGGAGAGGACGCTCGGCTCACTCAGAGCCAACACGATCTACTACGACACCCTCAACCTCGCGCCCGGGTGTTACAAATTGCTGGTGCGTGATACGGCCGGCGACGGCCTCGATTTCTGGGCGAATCCGGAGGGGGGCTACGGCTACGTACGGCTTCTGGATATGAACCAGCGGCTGCTCAAGGCGTTTACGTCGGATTTCGGAAGCGAGACCGCATACTGGTTTTCGGTCGCGAAAGACGCGAAGCCGGCCCTTGCCGGCGACCAACTGCCAATTGTCAATCCGTTCCCGCTTCGCAATAAGGGCGTCTTCACGCTTGACCTATTTCTGAACGATTCAACAACCGTTAATGTGCGAATCGTAACCGAAGACAGCAGCCGGACAGTGTTTCAAAAAGACTGTCCGGTTGGCCGGGAATTGTTTCTTCCAATCGACATCACTGCTGAGCCGGATGGGGTCTATTACGTGAAAGCGACAATTGGCGAGAAAACGATTTCGCGTCGAATAAGGGTCAGACGTACGAATTAGAATCTATGTGACTGTCTCATCGCGTGTGGTGGATAACGGTCGACGTTACTCCACCACTTTCAGAATTCCCCGAAGCCGGATGTCTTTCGATGACGCCCCGATCATGATCCGGAAATCACCCGGCTCAACCACGCGCTTGAGTTCTTTGTTCAGCATCGAGAGCGCCTCCGATCCAATCATGAAGCTTTCGTCCGCCGTTTCTCCCGGCTTCAGATGGAGACGAAGGAACCCTTTCAGTTCCGTTACCGGCCGCACGACTGAAGCGATCTCATCGTGAACATAAAGCTGAGCGACCTCATCTCCCGCCGTCTTTCCAACATTTTTCACTGTGAAATGCACGCGTGTTGAATCATCAGCGGCAATCTCAGGCTTATCAAATGTCAGATTGCCATATTCAAACTGGGTGTAGCTCAATCCATAGCCGAACGGAAAGAGCGGTTGGCCGGTCAGATCGACATAATCGTCTCCACGCCCGGTGGGCTTGTGATCATAGACGAGAGGAAGTTGACCTTCGGCGACAGGAAAGGTAATAGGCAATCGACCTGCCGGACTGTAATCTCCAAACAACACGTCGGCCACCGCATCGCCGCCGTCTTCGCCCGGATACCAGACATCCAGAACGGCGCCGACGTTGTCGAGCCACCGGCTCATGGTGATCGCGCTCCCTCCAACCAGAATCACCACCGTCGGCTTACCGATAGCCGAAATGCGATTGATGAGTTCTTCCTGCCTACCCGGCAATGCCAGCGAGGCGCGATCGCGGAATTCCCCTTCTTCGATGCCCCCGACGACAACGACAGCGTCACTCGCGCGAGCAGCAGTCTCAGCGGCCTTCATGTCGGCATCGCCGTCACCCGACACTCCGACGTTCCACACCAGACGGAACCACGCGTTGCCGACCGGCTCGAAGTACTCTATCCTGACAGCGTAGTCCTTGTCTTTCTGAAACGGATATTCGGCAAGCACAGTGCGGCGACTGATCTTGCGCCAGTTGTCGATCACAAGAGAATCGTCGAGGTACAGACGATAGCCGTCATTGCCGTCGACACCGATTTTGAAACGTCCGCTTGCCGGCGCCTTGAGCCTGCCGGTCCATCTCACTGAATAGAAATCGTACGGCAGTTTCTGTGGATCCGGTGAAAACAGCGTCCATTGAAATTGAATCTGCGGGTCAACCCGCGTAAAAGCGGGCTCGCCATTAAGTGTGACGTTGTCGAAGTAGTCTCCCAGCAAGCCGCTCTTGACCGTGTCGTGAAAGGTGCAAGAAAGATAGGATGATGGAATGGTTACATACGTTGTATCGAGTCGTGAGCAGCCTTTCGCGTACTGAACTTGCGCCTGCTTACCTGCGTGCTTCCGGATGCCGTCGAGGATCGACACCGGGTTATTCCCCGGCCCGCTATACCCACCGAGCCGAACCTCGGCCGCATCCGGTCCGATGACAGCAATAGACGTGAGATTTTGACCCAACGGCAGCGTCTGACGGTCATTCTTGAGCAGCACTACTGACTCCCGGGCAACGCGGCGCGCGAGATTGTGGTTCTCCTCCAGTCTCGAAGCGGGTGTGATGCCGGTCGTGTCAACATACGGCTTTTCAAAGAGCCCCAACTCAAATTTGGCTCGCAGCACGCGCTCGACCGCACGGTCGATTACGTCGGGCGGAATACGGCCATCAAGAAATGGTTGAATGAAGAGTTTGTAATGGTCATAGGAAGTCTGGAAAATGACATCCAATCCGCTCTTGAGCGCGAGCTCACCCGACTCGGCGTAACCGTGCGATGTGAGGTGAAGGACGTTGGCGCCGCCCACACCGCCGGCATCGGATATGACGAATCCTTTGAATCCTAGTTCGCTTTTGAGCAAATTGTTTATCAGCCAGGCGTTGGCCGAACACGGGGAGCCGTCATATGAATTGTAGGCGGTCATTATTGAATGAGACCCGCCGTACCGGATGCACGCATCGAATGGCGGCAGGTAGATTTCCCGGAGTAAGCGCTCGTCTATATCAATCGGGTACGAATCCCGGCCGCCATCGCCGACATTAGCGACTAAGTGCTTTGGTGTCGTGATGACGCCGCGCCGTTCAAACTCCGACACAAACGCCACTCCCATTGCTGAGGACAGGTAAGGATCCTCCCCGTAGGTTTCTTCGGTACGACCCCAGCGGACGTCACTGGCAATGTTCACGACCGGCGACAATACTTGCAGAATACCTCTGCTTCGACATTCGTCGGCAATAGCGGTCGCGACATCGTGCATGAGGGCAGTGTCGAACGAAGCAGCCAGAGCAATCGCCTGTGGATACGAAGGTGCCCCCTTCAGTACGAGCCCGTGCAGGGCTTCAGCGAACGGGATAATTGGAATCCCGAGCCTGGTCTGCTCAACAAAGTGCTTCTGAATCTTGTTGACCAATACGGAACTGCCGAGCGCATCTTCCGAATTACTGATCTGGAATCCAAATGCCCCATGGCTGTATTTCTCGACCCCATCCTCGTAGCCGCCTGCCAGCATAAACAGCTGCCAGAATTTCTCCTGGGGTGTCATGCGTGACAGCAGATCTTTCACGCGGCTGTCTATCAGCAGGTTGGGGTCTTTGTACGTCTGGGCAAATGATGCCCCAACGATAACAACAGTGACGACAATAAAAACGGAGAGTTGCCTGACTCGCATTGCTGTCTCTTCCTCAATGCACGGTGATCTCATCAATGAAAATCCAGGCCAACCCTCCCGATCCCTTATGCCAGGTCGGACAGGTTTTCAGGCTGGTCGCCTGCACTCGCACGTATCGGGCGTCGACCGGAGAAAACGATATGCTGAACGGAGCGACAATCGGGCCATCGCGGTCAGCGGGAATTGTGTCCTTCACCTCGCCGAGTGCTTCGAAGGTCTTGCCGTCTTCTGAAGCGGAGAATGTAACCGAGAAAGGCATGAAGACCCAGGAATTGACATCCTGCAGAAAATCCGTACCGATGCTGGACACTTTTTGCACCGATCCGAGATCGATGGTAGCATCCATATCTTCGCCTTCGAATCCCAGCCAGTGCACGTGGTAATCGTTCCATCCTTTCAAACCGTCAGTGAGAGCGGACTGATCACCGTTATGATACTTGGGACTGGCAGGCTGCGCTAACACGAGAGGTTTACCACGCGCCAGGTGACCTTTGGCGCCGCTATCGAGGAAGCCTCGTGTCGCTGCGAGATATTCATCCGGCGATGTGCCGTGCTCCCAAAACCGGGGAATAGCGGCTTCTTTGCATTGCCGAACGAATGAGGTCAAAAGCGAATCTATCTCTGGTCGGATACTCAAGCTGCCGTCAGAATTGTTGAGAAAACAGCCGCCTTCGCTGGCAGCTGCAACCTTGGCCTGCTCCAGAATCGCAAATTGCACCGGCAGTCTCGCCGACCGCACGCGGGACAAGATCTCCGGCTCTGTCGCAACGGCAGCTTCCGCCCGGTCGAAGATGCCGCTGTAATAATCCAGCATTGCGCTCGACAGATAGCCGCTTGCTGACCGGGTCGGGTAACCGTAAATATCGAGCCCCTCGCCCGAGGCCTGCATCACAGTGTGCATAGTGTCAATGTACTGTCGGATAAATGGCGCCGCCCGGCCGTAGAATCCCTGCAGGAAATCAGTCATAACCGAATCCACATTGATATCCGGATTCCAGAGCAATTTGGCCAGCAGATATATACGCAATTCCGCGAATTCTCCGCCAAATCCCGGAAGTCCCTGCTCAAATACTGAGGTAATGCCGTTTTTCGCAAAGAACTGAATGTTGGGCTGAAGGACCTTTAGATTCGGAAACGGGCTCATCAGATTACGGAAACCAATCACGTAGTCCCACAGGAAGATGTTATGCGTAAGCTTGCTCCAGTCCTCGACATCCTTCACAAACGAGGCGCTCGTCGGGTCTTCGGCCAGCGGTTTACTCCGATTACACTCGATGCTGCAGAGCATGATGTTCACATTAGGTTTCGGCTTAACGTGTTTCGGAGCCGAACGGGAATATTGGTAGGCAAGTGTCGAGATGGTCATGTCCGGGAACTCATCGGCGATCTTGTTGACGAAAGTCAGAATGGAACCGGACGGTGAACCCCCGGCGCTGTCAATGGTGCGGCAAGCGTCGCACTCACACGGAACATACGTGTCGTTCTGAGAAACGGACCAGAAGCGGGCCTCCGGTTTGGCTTTCATGAGGTTTCGCAAATTCTCAGTTGCTACTCTAAGCACCTCCGGATTTGACAGACACAATTGGCCATTCGGCGTGCGAACACCCTTAAGCATCGAGAAATACTCCGGGTGATCCTTGAAATACTTCGCCGGGGGCACGAGCGTTTGAAAGGTATGCACGAACAGGCCGAA
>DATKJY010000172.1:0-9320 GCA_035543175.1 Candidatus Acidiferrum sp. | reverse complement strand
GCCATGGCCGGGACGGTCGAAGGCGATGAATTCCTGTGATTTCTCTGCAAGACCAAAGACCGACGTGGTGAAGTCCTGTGCCTGTCCGCCATTACCATGCAGAAAGACGACCGGTTGTCCTGTACCGGCGGCGAAGTAGTGGAGGCTGACGGAATCGGCGGTTACGAACTGACCTTTCGGTGGATAGGTCTCTTCCGCCTTATGGAATTCATGGGAATTGTACATGTACAATCCTCCCATGCCGACCAGAAATGCGAGCCAGAACATAATAACGGATTAAACTCTTTGTGCGGCTATGCGGTTCCGGAAGCGTATGGCCGCAGAGTTATACAGTTCTCGAAATGGTCGGGGAAAGGGAAAATGTGCCGTACAGTTTTACATTTCCTGAAGGGTGTTCAGGTACTTATCGGCCCACATTTCGCGACGATGGTGGTTGACGGCGTGGTCGCGATAGCGTTCGCCGAGGCGATCGCCATCGATCTCGCCGGATTTGATTCGCAATATCAATTCGACGAGACGCTCGGGATCATCGGTCGGGAACGACAGGGCGCCGCCGGCAGATTCAAGTTCTTTGACCGCCTCTCCTTCGCGGGACCCGAAGACGATGGGTCGTCCGGAGGCCATATATTCGTAGAGCTTGGCCGGGAAAGTGCCCTTGGTGATCGGGACCTCCTTGAGGCTTTCGATCAAGACATTGCTGGCCTTGAGGAAGTGGGGAATCGTCTCAAGAGGCTGCGAGCCGGTGAAATGGACATTTTTGAGGCCGTAATCGCGCACCATTCCTTCGAGGGCCTGTCTCTTCTGACCTTCGCCGACAAACACGAAGCAGATTTCGGGTTTGTCGTTAAGCTGTCGAGCGGCTTCGATAATGGTTTCCAGCGAATGCGCCCAGCCAAGGGTCCCCGCGTACAGGACGAGGAATTTTTCTTCCCATCCGAATTTCTTGCGGATGCCGTTGTAGCCGGCTTCGACGAACTCGGAGGAGAAACCGGATTTAACGGTCGTAATGCGATCCGTCGGTATGCCGGTCGACACCAGATAGCTCGTGATGCCATCAGTGACAGAGATGATCCGGTCGGCTTTACGATACATGGTGTGAACAAGCTTCTTAATCAGTCGAGTGAAGAAAGATCGATTGAGGTTGCCGAAATCCTCCGCCGATTCGGGCTGAAGGTCACGCACTTCGATGATAAATCGGGCGCGGCGCATTTTGCTTATCAGCCAGCCCGAAATAGGGGTCGTGACCGGAGGCGTAGAGGCGATGACGACATCGAAGCGGCCCCTGATGCGAATGGAGTTAATAATCGACGTCAGGAGGAAAACAAGAAAGCCGACCATCCGTTTTCCGGGGTAGCGGTTGGACGCCGGGATGACCCAGGTGCGATAGACGGTGACGCCGTCCATGTTTTCAACCTGGAAGAACTTGCCGCGATAGGCCGGGGGCACGATGCCGTCGGGGTAATTGGGGATGGCGGTAAGCACGGACACGTGGTGCCCTTGATGGACGAAATGTCGGGCAAACTCAAAAAGCCGCCGGACCGCACCTCTCTCCGGCGGAAAGTGTTGTGTAACAATCAGGATATTCATATAACTATACAGTAATACATTGTACGGATTTCCCTTAGAGCGTGCAAGCTTTTAATTGGGACCGGTCTGATTTTTGTGGGTAAAGCGCCAAAACGCTTGACAACATTATCTGTCGCTTATATCCTTTTTCGCGAAAAAGCGTAACTAATAATCGATTCTAAGGGTATAAGTTCACGAGGTTTTCAAGGAGGTAACTGGATGAGAAAACTGACAATCGTAGCGATTATTTTGATGGCGTTCGTGGCCGTCATGGTCGCAGCGCAGGACAAACCGGCGGAGAAGCCTAAAGAGGCGGCGGCGGCAGCGCACGCGTTCGTAGGTGCGGACAAGTGCAAGATGTGCCACAAGGCCGAGTTTGACGCCTGGTCCAAGACCAAACACGCGAAGGCATTCGAGGCGCTGAAGCCGGAAGAGCAGAAGAAGGCCGAATGCGTCATTTGCCACACGACGGGCAAGACGGCCGAAGCAGTTGAATTGAACGGCGTGCAGTGCGAAGCCTGCCATGGCGCCGGCGCTGACTACAAGAAGCCGACGATTATGAACGCAGCGAAGTGGAAAGCCGATTCGACCGCCCAGTTCAAGCTCATGAAAGAAGCCGGTCTGACTCTACCGGTTGAAGCGGATTGCATGAGATGCCACAAGCAGGAAGGGAACCCGAACTTCAAGCCGTTCGATTTTGCCAAGATGCATTTGTTGGTTCATCCGATTGCGGCGGCGGCACCGGCTCCGGCGGGAAAGTAATTCTTCTGAAATTGAATTCATGGAAAAGCGGCCTTCGGGCCGCTTTTTTTATGCCGTTAAGGCGTCAGGTTAGAGGGGACCTGAGAGGGAAGTTCTGCACAGCGACCCATTTCTGACCCGCCACGGGGGCGATCAGGTCGACGGAGGTCGCCATGAAACTCTCATCAGGCAGATAGGGAACGATCTGTTCTTTGACCCACACGACTCGGTGCGCCGATATCTCCCGAGCCACCGTTACATGGGGAATGAAGAGTTTATGGGGCAGGGCCAGATCGAGCGATGCGTACAGGTTTTTGTACAGTTCATCCAACGTATTGTCGCGGTTAACGCCCCAGTAGATCAGGGGGAAAATCGGATAGAAGTCGCCGATGGAGCTTAAGGAGACGGCTATGGCCGGAATCGACTCGGTGACCTTCCGTACGACCAAAGCAACTTCATCAACCGGACGCCGGGACCGAAAGGGAAATACCACTGTTACGTGGGCCCCGATAACATGGTGATCGGGGTCGAAGCGGCGACGTACCGGATCGATAATCTCGTTTAGATGCTCAGGAAGGGGAATGACGACGGCGTACTCGAAAGTGGGTTGGTCGTCGAGATGGTCGCTGTTATAGCCGAGCTTCATGGTCGGTCAGAGTCTCACCGTCATTTGTAGAACACGATTTCGATGCGTCGGTTCTTGGCGCGTCCTTCGGCGGTCTGGTTAGAAGCGGCGGGATTCAACTCGCCTTTTCCATTCGGGCGAATGCGATCGGTCGCAATGCCGTTGGTTACCAGAAAATCCCGAATGCGGTTGGCCCGCTTCTCGGACAGCCGGGCATTGGCCTCCGCCGTTCCAATATTGTCGGTGTACGCGTTAATATCAAGCTTCATGTCCGGAACCATTGTCAACAGCCGGGCCAAGCGTTCGAGTTTCTGGCGGGACCGGGAATCGAACTCAAAGGAACCGGGTAGATAATCGACATTCAAAATCATCGGCTGTGCGAAGATCGCTACATCGATGCATCCGTAGCGGTCCACGGGGGTTCCGGGGAGCGTGTTCGGACAATCATCGAGTCCGTCAGGCACGCCGTCACCGTCGCTGTCGATCGGGCAACCGACCGAATCGACTCGGGCCCCGGCCGGGCTGTACGGGCACTTATCCAGGTAATCGGGAACGCCGTCGAAATCGGAGTCGATCGGGCACCCGTGAATATCGACCTTTCCCCGCGCAGCGGGCGGGGTATTCGGGCAGTCGTCAAGACCATCGGGGACACCATCGCCATCGGAGTCGATCGGACAGCCATGAGCATCGACTACAACACCTTTAGGAGTATTTGGACACTGGTCGATATCATCGGGGACGCCATCGCCATCGCTGTCCCGAAGGGTGGCGGTGGCGGGTGCATTCGGTTTGGGGGCCGGGTTCGGCCAGGTTTGATCGGAGCGCCAAGTCTCCGGGGCTTTTCGACCGAAATGCAAGGTCAGGGCCATGGTCGCTCCAAACAGCCAACGGTCCCGCTTTTGATTTACTTCGGAGGCGAACGCCGGGCCGGCTCCGGTGAGGTAATCGCCGCGCGCGAGAATATCGATGGACCACTGACGCGCGAGATGGATTATGGCGCCGGTGGCAGCGGACACGAAGAGTTCTGAAGCGGCAAAGTCGAGCTTGCCCTGATGCTCGCCGATCGTTTCGAGCGTTGCGCCACTGCCCCTGTCCACAATTTTCCACACCATCATGCCGCCACCGGCGCCGAGTATGAATTGAAGCCGGCGCGACATGGTGTATAGCGGATGATACAAGGCGCCGCCGATTCGCCAGGTGACAAAATCGATGGGGGCGTTGCCGGGAATCTGACCAAGCGAATCAGTAGCGGTTGTGGCCTGATTGTTCAGTTTTGCCCGGGAGATATCGAAATCCAGTTGCCAGCCTCGGCCGAGCGAATGACCCAGCGCGATACCATAGGTACCATCCATTTTGAAATTGAACACCGAGCCGCCGGAGAATTTGGCAATTCCGCCGTATTCGCCGACGGAATACGCGTAGTCATCGGCGAGAACGCTGCCGCATAAGAAAAGGATACAGAGCGGTAGTATCAATCGGCGCATGAGGCAAATCTCACATGAACTGATGGTGAAAGCAAGATAAAGAGCGGGGTGTCAGTAGAGCTTTTTGATATCTACGCCGGTGTAATAGAACTTGAGGATCTGCTCGAAATTCCATCCGTTGCGGGCGCGGCCGATGGCGCCGCACTGACAGAGACCGACGCCGTGACCGTAGCCGTGGCCGTTGATTGTGACGGTTGTGATCTTATCCTCGGCGTCTCGTTTGATATCGACATCAAACAAGTCGGAAGGAAGAATGAGATCGGCCGAGGAAGCTCGCCCGATCACCCAGCGAATGCGGTCTTTATAAAAATGATAGGTATCGGATTCGGTCCGGATCATCAGCTTGGCTACTCTACCCCCGGGGGTGCGATTCACGATCTTGATATCGGTGATGGGGGAGATGCGTATGTCATGGCCCCGGTCACTCGACAGATACTGCTCGATCCGCCCTCGCAACTGTTTCTCGGTGAATTGTTCCTGCCAGTTGTAGTATTTCGACCAGGAGCAGGCGGCGCTGTCGTCCACCGGAACCAGGTAGGAAGCGGCCGGTTTGTCCCAGACTTCGGCAATGTCATCGGTCATGCCGCCGCAGGTGGAATGGTAATAAGCGTTGATGAAGTTGTCCTTGAACATGACGACCCGCCCGACGGTCTGATCGATCGCCTGATTGACGAGCGTGGTTTCAGCGTCGAACCCCTCGTAAACCTGGTCGACGACAGTGGATTTCATATCGAACGGTTCTTCGCCGTACTGTTGCAGGTGGCCCATTGCGTAGGTGCGGGCTGCCACCGCCTGGGTTTTGATGGCTTCGAGTGGAGTATCATCTTTGAAGCCGATCTCCGGAGGGACGACACCGCGAAGGTAATCTTCCATATACACGACGTTGATCAAGCGGACGCTCCGGCCGTAGGGAAGGACCTTGATAATGCCGCGGTAGCGATTTTTGTCGAGGCGAAGGCGCACGTCAGTCCCTCGAGGGATCAGATTGACCTCGTTCATTCCTTCCTGAATGAGGTCTCCCTTATCGTTGACGACTCGTAGATTTCGTCCGGTCATGCTGACGCGGACCGGCTGGCGGGAGAAGTATACTGTCTGGTGGCCATTATCCAGACATTCGACCGCGAAGGAGCCATCGGCGTCGACGGAGACTTCGTTGGGACTTTCGACGAGGAGCACGCGGATGAAGGGTATTCTAATTACCGGAGTGAGGGTTTCATCTTTGAGCACTGGGATTCCGGCGCAGCTGCACACGAGTGCGGTTATAAGCAATCCCACACATATTCGCAGTGTCCAGGCACCCGTGCCGATTACGATTCGAAGTCCACGCCTGATGTCTATCATCGTTTCATTTCCACCGGCGGTTGGGCAATGTGGCCGAGTATCGGTTGTATATTCTGATGTGAGCCGGGCCTGAAATCGGTGGGCAGAGGTTCCGAGCGCAAACAGGCGTAGCCCATGACGGCATAGGCAGAAGCTTCGACAAGGTCCGGGTCAAACCCAAGAGTGGCTACGCTGTCAATTTTCAGATTCGGCAGCAGCTCATCCAATCGCCGGACAATATAATGATTGTGCACACCGCCTCCGGTCAAATACAATTTTGTCAGAGTGTGGTCCCGGCGCGAAAGAATGGTGGCGGTACGAACGATACCCAGAGCCGTCAATTCAACGGCGGTAGCGAGAATGTCCGCATTCGATAGGTCGAGGTGCCGTCCTGAGCGCACGATACGTTCGACCAGGGCTGAGCCGAATTGCTCGCGACCGGTCGAGACTGAATGACCGGTGAAGAAGGGATGGGCAAGTAAAGTTGTCAGGAGGCGTTTGGAAACGGTGCCGCTTGCCGCAATTTTTCCGCCGCGGTCATAGGGTTTATGGTAGAGCTTGTGCATCAGCAGGTCGCTGAGGCTATTGCCGGGGCCGGTATCGGCGGCGAGAATACGGCGGCCGGAACGCTTTGACGGGAAATAGAAGAAGTTCGCCATGCCGCCGACGTTGACGATCAAGCGAGACTCACGGTTATCCGCAAACAGGCGCGCCATAGCGGCGACAGTGATGGGGGCGCCTTCGTGGCCGCAAGCAATGTCAGCCTGCCGGAAGTTGCCGACAGTTATTTTCTTGGTTTCAAAGGCAATCTGATCCAGCGAGCCGAGTTGCAGTGTACCGCGAAGCCGGTAGCTGCCTCGGCGAACCGGATGGGGCAGGTGGCGCACGGTCTGGCCGTGCGACGCGACGGCATCGACAGTAATACGCTTTCGATTCAGGGTCCGAATGAATTGGGAAGCGGAGCGGCCGTAGAACTTGCCGAGCATTGCGTCCAGATAGACCATGTCGTCGACGCCGGCCTGCTTCGCCTGAATGACTCGCTCAATGGCGGATTTGATTTCTCCGGGATACTTGACCGAATGACCGGCAAGGAACGAGATAACAGCTCCACTGCGGCCGGGGGCAAACTGCAGGGCGGCAAGGTCAAGTCCATCGGCGCTGGTACCGGAGTTGAGGCCGAGAATGGTAATGGACTTCTTCACTCGCTGTCGGTCCAGTCAGTCATTGAATAACGGTACGCCCCAGTTTGAATTTGATGCCCGAGACGCGGTCAAGCGAGGCCTGCAGATGACGATGGTCGATTTCGCCTCGGCGTACCGCATCGACAAAGAAATCGTAGGCGCGAAAGGCCGTTTCGAAATCCTGGCCGAACAACAGCAGATCGTGGCCGGCGTTAAAGGCGGCCACCGTCCGTTCGCCGATGTCGCCCAGTGCGGCGGCGCCGCTCATGGACAGATCGTCGGTGATGATGGGGCCATCGAAGGCAAGCGTCCCGCGAATCATCTGTGAGATGATCTTTTCGGAACCGGTGACCAGGCGATGGTCGATAGCAGGCACCATGACGTGGGTGGTCATGAGGAGATCGGCGCCGGCGGCAATACCGGCGGCAAACGGGATGCGTTCGCGTTGCTGCCACACGAATTCGTCGTAGTCGGCCACGGCGGTCTGGTGATGGGGATCGTTGACGGCGGCGCCAAGCCCCGGGAAATGCTTGAGGCAGGAAAGAAGGCCGTGGCTACGCGAGACAGTCACAGAAGCCTCGACAAATCTGGCGACAACATCGGGTGACTGTGAAAAACAGCGTCCCGCCAGGCAGGTATTGGTGGGGTCGAGAAAGATATCCGCGACGGGCGCCAAATTGAGATTAATGCCGAGCGCTTCCATGTACATGGCGGCCCGGGAATACTCTTCGACAAATCGTTCAATACGTTCCCCTTTGCCATAATCGGAAGCAGCGCGATATTCGACCGGCACTTCCTTCAAGCGGCAGACGCGGCCCCCTTCCTGGTCGATAGCGATAAACGGTACGTGATTGTGCAATCGAGCCTTGACCAGTTCGATTGTCTGACGCGCAGCCTGATGGGTGACACAGTTGTCCGCAAACAAGATGATGCCGCCGATGCGCTCCTCGGTGATGAAGCTGAGGAAGGGCGCGGGCGGTCTGTCCCCTGGAAACCCGATGATGAATAGCTGGCCTATTTGCCGTCTCAGTTTGTCCGGATTCATAACCCCACTTGTTCCTGCTATTCGGTTATCGATTCCCTTTTCGGTTCATTTATATCGTACAAACAGCGTTTTTGCCGGCACCTTTGGCGCGATAGAGGGCCTGATCGGCCACTGACACCAGTTCTTCCTGCGATTTTCCGTTTTCGGGGAAGGCGCTTACGCCAACCGAAACGGTTACACGCAGTTTCGCGGCCGGGCCGGCATCGATAATAGTTTTTTCGACCTGTTCGCGGATGCGCTCGCCGATGACCGAAGCTTCCACCTGAGGCGTCTGCGGCAGTATCACGACAAACTCTTCGCCACCATAGCGCGCGAAGACATCGACATCGCGGATGCATCGCTTGATGATCCGAGAAAGCTCTTTTAACACGATATTGCCGACCTCATGTCCGTAGCTGTCGTTAAATTTCTTGAACCAGTCGACGTCGACCATGATGAGCGACAGCGGGAGATTATAGCGAAGCGCCCTCTTCTTTTCTTCCTGCAACTTCTGGACAAAATAGCGATAGTTGTAGGTTTCAGTCAATTCATCAATCAGGGTCAGTTCTTCGGTCCGCTTATGCAGTTCGGCATTTTCCAGCGCCAAAGCGGCGGAGCGGGCGACGATAGAGAGCATTTGGAGATCTCTCTCCTTGAACTGGTCCGCGACCTGCGACTCGGCAATCAGCAGGCCACTGGAGCTGCCGTGCGAAGTCAACGGCACCATCATAACGGCACGAGCCTTTTCGCTGAAGGCATGATAATCCTCGCGGTCGCGGATATCTTTTATGCGCACCGGTTCGCCCATGGCGGCCACTTTCCGGATCAACTCGATGTCTTTGTCGTCGATGGCCTTCAGGTGATAATTGGCGTGACCGGCCTGGGAGCGGGCGCGGTAATAGTAATGGCCGAATTTATCCTTGAACACGAGCGCATAGCATTCGTGCTGGAGGGTCGTGCCCATGAGGCGCATGATCTCGCGCACGACACCGTCGGTGTCGAGAATCGCGGTCAGAATGCGGCTGTTCTCATAGATCACTTCGAGCTGGGCCTGGGATTTCTCCAGTTCCGAAGTGCGCAGATTGAGCGTGTCGAACAATTTCATCAGCCGGATTTCGGATTTCCTAAGGAATTCGGTGGCGTACGAGATGGCGAGGTAGAAAACCCACAAAAATCCGATGCGGATGGAGAAATCAAAGGAGTTGCTCAAGGTCAGGTCGGGGATAACGACTACGACATACAGGAGGGTCAGGAGCAAGGCGACACAGGTTGCGAACCAGAACGTAAGCACATAGGCCACAACGGCCATGGTCAGATACAGAAGCAGATAGAAAGATGATTCCATCCCACCGGTCATCAGGACATAGGTGGGAACGAAC
>DATKJY010000171.1:0-3177 GCA_035543175.1 Candidatus Acidiferrum sp. | reverse complement strand
CGACGGTCGGATTCGGGATGACGGCGCAGTCGCCGAACATGAACACCTTGTCGGTCGTGTCACGGAATTTGGGGATGGTCATAATAAACGAACTCGACACTGTCGTGATCCCCTGCTTGAGTCCGATCACCTGAATCGCGGCCCGAAGGACATCGCCGGTCGTGTTGACCGAACCCGATACCGAGGCATCAGCCCGGTCATGGCGCACCAACATGGCGCCAAAAAAGAGCGGAGATGCCATCGCTTTCTTTGCGTCGGCCTCCGTGATCCCCTTGGCCTTCCGTATCTCCATGAATTCGCTGACGAAACTCTTGTAGTCCGGTGACTGCACCGGATCGATCAATTCGGCTTTGCCAAGGTCAACATGATGCTCTTTGCCCAGGCGCTCGATATCCTTGCGATCGCCGAGCAGGGTTACCGAAGCAATACCTTCGGTCAACAGCTTGCCCGTGGCCTGGATCATGCGCGGCTCGGTACCTTCCGGCAGCACCACCCGACGGTGCTTAGCCCTGGCCTTTTCCTTTATCTGCGACACTACGTTCATCAATCATCTCCTGCCGCGCCTACGGGCGGCATCGCCGTCAAAATTATCAGACAACCTGATCCTTGAGATCCGGATCAGACAAATATGCCTCAATAAACTGATCGATATCCCCGTCCATCACCGCCTGCACGTTCGACGTTTCGCACGACGTGCGATGGTCTTTCACCATGTTGTAAGGATGGAAAACGTAGGAGCGAATCTGCGACCCCCATTCGATCTTCTTTTTCGTCTTTTCGAATTTCTCCATCTTCTTCGCCTCTTCTTCAAGCTTGAGCTGGTAGAGGCGGGATTTTAGGACCAGAAACGCCGATTCCTTGTTCTTATGCTGACTGCGCTCCGTCTGGCAGGTTACTACAATTCCGCTGGGGAAGTGCGTAATGCGAATCGCCGACGACGTCTTATTCACGTGCTGGCCACCGGCGCCCGATGAGCGGTACGTATCGATGCGTATGTCCTCGTCCTTTATTTCGATATCGATATTATCCTGCACCACCGGAAAAACATGCACCGACACAAACGATGTGTGCCTTCGTGCGTTGGCGTCGAACGGAGATATGCGCACCAACCGGTGCACGCCGCTTTCGGACTTGAGAAATCCGAATGCATAGTCCCCCTTGATCTCCATGGTGGAAGATTTGAGTCCGGCTTCGTCCCCCGGCTGATAGTCCATCAACTCCACCTCGAAATGCCGACGCTCGGCCCAGCGGTTGTACATGCGGAACAACATTTCCGCCCAGTCCTGAGACTCCGTGCCGCCGGCGCCGGGGTGGATGGTGACAATAACATCGCGGTGGTCGTCGGGGCCGGACAGAAGTGTGGCAAACTCCATCTTCCTGACACTTTCGTCAAGCGTCCGAACCGAAGCTTCCAGTTCACGGGCTTCATCGCCGTCACCTTCAACCAACCCACTCAATTCCGTCAAATCGGATAGTTCACCCGCCAGCTTCGAGTACGACTCGAGCCACTTCTTATTGAGAGAAATCTCTTTGAGGACTCCCTGGGCGGTCTGGTTATTATTCCAGAAATCTGGCTGGGTGGTTTTCTCTTCGAGTTCCGCTATTTTCTTCCGGCGACCGTCAAGGTCAAAGATACCTCGCAAGCTTGTCCAAGCGGGTTTTCAGTTCCGGCAATGTGCCTTTGACGTCTGCGATCATCTTGTACTCCAACGCGCCAGTTTGAGAAATAAAGCACAAATATACCAAATGTTCACGACTGGGTCAAACATAATTACGATATAAAACAACCTCTTGTTCGCATCTTAACCGCCTATTACCCAAAGTCTTAATTGAGGCTTTACGGTTGACAACGTCCACTCAGCCGGTATCTTGGCGCGATGGCAACTCAGGTCGAAACGCTCACAGTGGGGCCGTTTGAGGTCAACTGCTACATCGTCTGGAATAAGGACACTAGAGACGGCGTCATAATCGATCCCGGAGCCGAAGGCGCGCGGATTGCGGCAACCGTCAAGAGCCTCGGCGTGAAAATCCTCGGTATACTACTCACTCACGGCCATGTCGACCATATCGGCGCGGTTACGGAACTCAAGGAACTATATAGAGTTGGCTTGTGGACCGGCGACGGCGAGGAAACCCTCTTGCTGGATCCGATTGCCAATGCCTCCGCCTTTCTGGATGAACCTGTCACCACGCCACCGCCGGATCATAAGCTGATCGATGAGGATGTGGTGAGTCTCGGTGGCATTCGGCTGGCGGTCCTGTCCACGCCCGGGCACACGAAGGCGGGAGTCTGCTATCTCGAAGAGTCCGATGGGCTCCTGTTCTGCGGCGACACGCTCTTCATGGGCTCCATCGGCCGCACGGACCTCTTGGGCGGCTCGACCGAGGTTCTCCTGGAGTCCATTCACAGCAAAATCCTGACACTTCCGGATGGTATCGTTTGTTATCCAGGTCATGGACCCCGCACCACCGTGGGTGCGGAGCGTGTGAACAACCCCTTTTTGACAGGAGCTGACTTTGCCTGATTTCGGAGACTTGAAACGACTGCATATCGATGGCCTGGCGGACTACCACTGTCACACCGAGTACTCTATCGATGCCACCGGCACGATTGACGAGTATTGCGAGGCCGCCCTTCAGCGCGGACTGGCCGAAATCTGCCTGACCACTCACTACGATAGTAATCCTCGGGCCGATGGCGCCGCCAACTACATTCGTGTCAACGGCACCCAAAAGCAGGCTACTCCCGAAAACCTGGCGCCCTATGTCGAGGAAGTCCGCAAAGCCTGGTCGACCTATTACTCGCTCGGCCTCTCCATCAAACTGGGGTTGGAGTTCGGCTGGTATCCCGGATGCGAAGAAGATGTACTACGGCTGAAAAAGATGTATGATTTTGACTATCTGCTCTGTGGCGTGCACGAGCTCGACGACATCTGCTTCTGCTGCACCAAAACCTACGAACAGTGTTTCCGACGCTTTCCGCTGGAGAAAATGGTAGAATTGTATTACGCGGATGCGACGCAGGCTGCGAAGTCCGGCCTCTTTGATACCCTCGCTCACCTGGACTATTACAAAAAATTCGGCGAGCGTTTCTACGGCCCGCGCGTTCACGAAGTTCACCAGCCGTTCTTGGCACCACTTTTTGACGCGTTAATCAGCACGAACACAGCCATCGAA
>DATKJY010000170.1:0-3834 GCA_035543175.1 Candidatus Acidiferrum sp. | reverse complement strand
ACACAACAGCCGTCGGCGTATGGCGATAGGCATCGTTAACGACTACGAGTACTCGCTCGACGGATTCACACCACGACCGGCAATCGGGGTTGAAAGCGGCTTCGAACTCCGGATATGCGATGGGATGTTCGACTGCGGAGGCCATAAAGGAATCTACGCATACATTGGGCGGGACCTCGATGGTCACCGATGAGGAGCCGTACGCCAGTGAAATGTTCATGCTGAACCGCCCCCGGATCTCCGGCGGCGCAACCTCCCATGTCGGTAAAGGTCGCCTGCGAAGCGACTATGAAAAAAAGAACGCGATTTCGCGGTCGGCGCTGGCATCGGAGTCCGATGCATGCACCGAGTTTTCGCGGATATTTCGTCCAATCTCGTAACGAAGCGTCCCGCACGGTGCCTTGGTGGGGTCGGTAGTGCCGACTAGCGCCCGAAGGTCCTGCACGGCATTCTCCTTCTCTAAAACCATGATGACCACTGGGGCAGAACTCATGAATTCTACGAGCTTGTCCAGAAACGGTTCCCCTTCATGGACTGAGTAGAAGCGTCGCGCGTCAGATTTTGACAGGCGGACCATGCGCATATCGGCAATCGTAAACCGGGCGCGTTCCACCCGGCTTACGATATGACCTATCAAATTGCGTTCCGTGGCATCGGGCTTGATAATAAGCAGAGTTCTGGACATCGCCTGCCTATTTCTCCGGACGTTTGATCTTGGCGCCTTCGCGGAAGCCTATTTCAATAGCCTTTCGATTCTTCTCCTCGGTTCCCCTTGGAGCGCGGGAAAGTGCGGAATCAGTGAGCGACTCGCGGCTGACGATACCGGTCAGAGCCGCAATTGCTGCCAAAGCGATAACGTTGGCCACCATGACGTGGCCGGCCTCCTCGCGTGCAAGCCGAGTAAACGGAAGTCCGTAGTAGTCTTTCGTCGGGACTTCGGTCACCAGTGTTGTATCGACAACCAACACGCCGCCCTCTTTGAGATCGCAGAGATACTTATCGAGTGACTCCTGCGTCATAGCCAGAAGTAGGTCAAGCTTGATAGCCTTGGGATAGAAGATTTCGTTGGGAGAGATCACGACGTCGGATTTGGAGGCGCCGCCGCGCGCTTCCGGACCGTACGACTGCGACTGCACTACGTTGCGGCCATCGCCGCCGCCGATAGCTTCGCCGAGAATCACGGCCGCCAGAATCATCCCCTGACCGCCGGAACCGGAGAGGCGGAGTTCAAAGCGATCCTTGGGGATCTCTATCTTGTCGAGTAGTTTGTAGGCCATTACTTCTTGCCTCCCATCTGCGCATCGATGAGCTTCTGGTATTCGTCGCAGAATTCGGTCTTGGTCTCGTTGTAAAGAGTGCCGACGACGATCTTCCCTTTCAATTCCTCCTCGGTCATGGTCTTGGCCTTGGCCAGCATAACCGCGTTGTCCTTGAAGGATTTGAGCATCGCTACGGCGTCACCCTGACGGTTGAGCCGACCAAAGTAAGTGTGGCAGTTGGAAACCGCTTCGACCAGAGAGAAGCCGTGATGGTCAATAGCTTCCATAATCATCTTCTCAAGCTGCGGCGCATGAAATACGGTCGCCCGAGCGACATAGGTCGCGCCGGCGGCTTTCGCCAGGCTGCAGGGATCGAACGGTTTTTCGGCGTTGCCATACGGAGTGGTCGTCGAGAACGCGTTCGGTGGTGTCGTCGGCGAGCCCTGACCACCCGTCATGCCATAGATATTATTATTAATGAGAATAGCGGTGATATCGATGTTTCGGCGACAGGCATGGATGAAATGGTTGCCGCCGATCGCAAGGGCATCGCCGTCACCGGTTACCACGATCACTTTCATATTGGGACGCGCGAACTTGACGCCGGTAGCGAAGGCAAGAGCGCGGCCATGTGCCGTGTGCAGCGAGTTAAAGTCCATGTAGACCGGCATACGGCTGGTGCAGCCGATACCGGACACCATGGCGACTTCGTCGCGCGAGAGGCCGAGCCGGTCGATAGCGCGGATGAGTGCGCTCATCACAACACCATTGCCGCAGCCGGCACACCAGACGCTTGGGAATTTTTTCCGGGGACGAAGGTATTGCAGAATAACATCGGATTTCTGTTTTTCAGCGGTAGCCATCACAGCACCTCCTCGAGTTTCTCCAGAAGTTGCATCGGCGTGAGGATCTCGCCGTCGTACCGCTGAAGGGCGTGGATCTGAATGTCCCGGGGGAGCACGCGCCGCACTTCATTAACGATCTGTCCCATGTTCAACTCGGCGACAATTACTTTGCGGCAACGGGCGCAAAGTTGGACAATCTGCTCATCGGGGAAAGGCCAGATAGTGCAGAGTTGGATTGCGCCGATTTTGGCGCCGGCTTTGCGAGCAATCGATGCCGCCTGCAGCGCCGTGCGTGCCACTGTGCCGTAGGAAACGAAGGCGATTTCGGCGTCGTCCATCATCTCGACGCGCAATTTCGCGATTTCGTTTTTGTAGTTTTCGATCTTGTTTTTGAGCTTGTCCAGTTTGACGAAAATCTCGTCGGCCCGGTTGGTCGAGAATCCCATCACGTCGTGGGTAAGACCGGTCACGTTGTAGCGGTACCCTTCGCCGTAAGCGGGCATCGGTGACACAAAGTTGGGCGTCAACTCAAACGGCACGAATTTATCCGGCGACACTCTTGGTTTGACGCGGTCGAACACCGGGAGCTCTCCAGGCTCGGGCATGGCGATCATCTCGCGCATATGGCCGATCACTTCGTCCATCAGGATGGTAACCGGCGTGCGAAAACGTTCCGCCAAATTGAAAGCTCTGACGGTCTCGGCGAACGTATCAGCAACCGAAGACGGAGCTACAGCGATGGCAGTATAGTCACCATGGGTGCCCCAGCGGGCTTGCATCGTATCAGACTGGCTGACTTTGGTCGGAAGACCGGTCGAAGGTCCGCCGCGCTGGACATTTACGATCACACTCGGCGTCTCCGTAATATAGGCGTAGCCGATCAACTCAGACATCAGGGAATAACCGGGACCGGAAGTAGCCGTCATAGCCTTGGCTCCGGAGACCGAGGCGCCGATGACAGCCGCAATCGACGCAATCTCATCTTCCATCTGGATGAATTTACCGCCGATCTTGGGCAGCTCGCGGGCACAACCCTCGGCAACTTCAGTCGATGGAGTTATGGGGTATCCGGCGTAGAAGCGCAGACCGGCGTAAATAGCGCCGTGCACGCACGCGAGATTCCCTTGCATCAGTTTTCGTTTCTTATTTGCCATTTCCTTCTTTCCTCACTTGTAGTTCGAAGTTATGGCAAAATCGGGACAATGTTGCCAGCAGATGGCGCACTGGATGCAGTCATTGGCGCGAGCGATAACCGGTTTGCCGTCACGGTTGGGCTCGAACACCTGTGTCGGGCACAGGGCAATACAGATATTGCAAGCTTTGCACCATTGCAGATTGATATTCAGGGGAGCCGGTCCCTTGGAATAGTCGATTTTGCTCTTACCGGCCGGCTTCCCTGTGGATTCGCCGACCCGACCGGTGTCAGTCATCATACACCTCTATATTCAAAAGACATTTCATCACACTATTATCTACGTTTCTTGCCGCCCTTTGCGGGTTTCTTAGGAGATTTCTTCGCTGTCGGTTTTGCCTTGGCGGGAGCTTTGGCTTTCTTGGACTTGGAAGTCGCCTTCCTGGTCTTTGCCGCAGTCTTGGCCGGCTTCTTCTGCATGAGCTCTTTAAGAAGTCCCGGAATCTCGGTCGGGGATCCGGCGACCGGAATACCGACTTTGTTCAACGCGGCGATTTTGTCCTTGGCCGTGCCGGTGCCGCCCGCAATGATAGCGCCG
>DATKJY010000169.1:0-2605 GCA_035543175.1 Candidatus Acidiferrum sp. | reverse complement strand
CAGACGGCCAAGAAATTCGCCGACGCGTTAAACAACGAGGACGGCACCGTTCGCTTGCTGCTTGATGACCGTCGCCTTTACGATGATCTTCGCCGGGCTGCCGGCAATCTCGATGAACTCGTCAATGACATCAGGGCCAATCCCCGTAAATATATCAACTTGAAAGTGCAGATATTCTGAGTATGGGTAAATTCCGCCTCGCGTTCGGCATCCACAACCACCAGCCGGTGGGGAATTTTGACGCTGTTTTTGAGGAAGCGCACCAGAAGGCGTACCTTCCGTTCCTCGAACTGATCTCGCGTTTTCCGAATATTCGTCTCTCGCTTCACCAATCGGGTATTCTCTGGCGGTGGCAGCAGGACACGCACCCCGATTATTTCGAAGTGGTGGGGAAGCTACTCGACCGTAAACAGGTGGAACTTCTCACGGGTGGTTTTTACGAGCCGATTCTGACGGCCATTCCGGAGCGGGACGTAGTCGGGCAGATACGGATGCTCAGTGAATATCTTCGCAGTCATTTCGAAGTCGAGACCAAAGGGCTCTGGTTGACGGAGCGGGTATGGGAGCCGCACCTGCCGAAACTATTAGCCGAATCGGGAGTGAACTTTCTGCCGGTCGATGACACGCATTTCATTTTCGTGGGGCTGGAGCATTCACAACTGACCGGGCCGTTCGTCACCGAACATGAAGGATATACGGTCACGTTACTGCCGATTCAGAAGAAGCTTCGCTATTTGATACCGTTCGGCAAAGTGGATGAGGTTATTGCGGAGCTGAGAACACAAGCCGATGCGAATCCGGAGGGTGTGGCCGTCTATGCCGATGACGGAGAGAAATTCGGCGTCTGGCCGAATACGCATAAGCATTGCTACGAAGATCGCTGGTTAGAGCAGTTCTACGAGGCGCTGGAACGCAACTCGGACTGGCTCGAAGTGGTTCCGCTCTCGACTGCGGCAGCTATGACTCCAGTGGGGCGCGTGTATCTACCATCGGCGTCATACGAGGAGATGCTGCACTGGGCGTTGCCGCCGGCCGCGTTTGTCGAATACGAGCGATTCGAGCATTTCCTCAAGGACGCGGCGCAGTGGAAACGGTATGGGCGTTTCGTGCGTGGGAGTCACTGGCGGTCTTTTCTGGCCAAGTATGATGAATCCAATTTGATGCACAAGAAAATGCTAGCGGTTTCCAATCGACTGGCGGCGTACGAGGCAATGAGTATCGATAACAAAGCCAAAGCGGCTCAAGCGCGCGATCGCTTGTATGCTTCGCAATGCAATTGTCCGTACTGGCATGGGGTATTCGGCGGGTTGTATCTACCGCATATTCGCCAGGCTGTGTATTCGGCCATGATCGAGGCCGACAGTCGCCTTCGGAAGTTAGAAGGGGAAAGCTCGATATCCATCACCGGTCGCGATTACGATGGCGATGGTGTTCCGGAAATTGCAGTCGAGTCCGACCGTCTGAGCGCTGTCTTCTCGCCCAATCGTGGCGGAATTCTGTACGACCTGGCTTTGAATGTGCATCATTTCGATCTGACCGACACGCTTACGCGGCGCCGCGAAGGATACCATCTTAAACTTGAGAAGGCAGTCACGCGTGCCTCGAATGACAACACGGCCTCCATTCACGATTTAGTTCTGGCCAAGGAGCCGGGTCTGGCAAAGTTGCTGGTTGAGGACTGGTATCTCAAGCGATGTTTCATCGATCATTTTCTGTCCGACGGCGTCAGTCTTGAATCGTTCCACTCCGCGCATTTTCAGGAGGACGGGGATTTCGTGCTTGGCAACTACCAAACCCGAATCGATCAGAAAACCAATACGGTAGCGCTGTGGCGGGAAGGTCAGGTGCGGGCGCCGGAAGGGGCCGTGCCGGTGAAAGTGGTCAAGAGATTTGCGTTTGAAAATGACTCGGATCGAATCGGCGTGACCTACGAACTCTCACCGAATCAATCACGAAGTCTGGATGTGAATTTCGCCATCGAGAATAATTTTACATTCCAGGCCGGCCATGCCGAGGATCGCTATCTGCTGGTGGACAACCACCGGCCGCAGCCCGGATACCTCGACTCAGTAGGTCGTCACGAGCGCTCGAGCAGCGTGGCGATGGTTGACGAGTACCTCAATCTAGCAGCAGCGCTGGTTTCGGACCAGCCGGCAGAAATCTGGCACATGCCGATTTTCACGGTTTCGCTTTCGGAAGCCGGATTTGAGAAAGTCTATCAGGGCACGACGCTCGTGCACAAGTTCCGCCTTCGGTTGTCGGACCGTCCGGTTGCGATCAAGCTGGACCTGTACGCCGGGGCGCTTCGTGCCGTGCTGGACCAGGCGTTCTCGCGAACTGCTGTAACAGCCCGCTAATCACATACTTAGGGTGCCTGCCGGGGGCTAATAAAGCCGTTGGCAATTTCGTCCGGCTGTGCTATCTTGCAGCCGTGCTTGGTGAAGTTGTCAAGGTAATCGGCAAGTCATCACGTGGTGTTGTTTTAACGGGGGCCGGCATCTCGGCCGAATCAGGGGTGCCAACATTCCGCGGCAAAGAAGGATTGTGGGGAAAATTCCGCCCTGAGGATCTGGCGACCATGGAGGCATTCCTGGCCAATCCCAAG